>WYEK01000067.1 GCA_009903855.1 Thermocrinis sp. | reverse complement strand
CTTACTTAATAATTTCTTTCTCTCTGACCCTTGGGTCAATGTACGCCAGCAGTAAATCCGCCAAAAGGTTTCCTATAAGTAGCATTATAGTACCAATGTACAGCCCACCCATCACCAAAAACAGGTCCGTAGAAAGCACCGCATCAAGCATCAAAGAACCAAGCCCAGGCCAGCCCACGATGATCTCCACCAGCGCAGCACCCGAAAGAAGGCCCGCTATCTCGTATCCTATCAGCGTAGTAAAAGGGTTCATAGCATTCTTTAAGATATGTCTTGTAAAAGCCCAACCCTTGAGCCCTTTGGACCTGAGAAGCCGCACCATAGGAGAGTTTAAAACCTCTATGACTGTACTTCTCATGAGCCTTATAAGCCCCGCGGAGGATATCAAAGTCAGCGTGACTATGCCTACCGCCAAACTTTGCCATCCACCCAACTGGAAAAAGCCACTTTTGGACAAAAAGAGCAACAGCAAAAAGGCTAAGAAAAAGGATGGAAAGGACATAAAAATGTAGGAAAAGAGCCTTATGGCTTTATCTGTTAGGCTTCCCTCTTTCATGCCCGACCAAAAGCCCAAGGGGACCGCCAAAAGCCAGGACAACAAGGCAGAAGGAACTGTCAGGAGGAGGGTGTTCCCGATCCTCTCCTTTATTAGGTCTAACACGGGTGCGTTGTACTGGAGGGAGATGCCAAGGTCAAAGACCAAGGCAGATTTTAGCCACTTGAGATATTGAACAAGCAAGGGCTGGTCTAAGCCATACTGCTTTCTGAGAAGCTCTATGGTCTGAGGTGATACCTGAGGGTTTAGCTTTAGCTGGGCAAAAGGGTCCGTGGGCGAGAGCTTTATGATCAAAAAGGAAATAAAGGTCACTCCAAGCAGTGTTAAAAAACCCTGAAGCAACCGAACGATAATAAACTTAGCCATCAGAAGTAGTTGGCTACAAAGAAGGGAGTGCTCTCAAAGTATCTGTCTATCTCTCCCTTATGCTTTTCCTTCACATACCTAACGAGCTTATAGTCATCCCACAGACCTATGATAGGGATAAAATCCGGGATTGAATCCCTTGGTTCCACAAAGTATAGAAGGGCGGATATCATATCCTTCCTTGCGTCTTCTTTCAGGGAAAACTCCTCGTCCAGAAGGAGCCTTAGCAGTAGCTTAACATCAAGGATGAGGTTCCTAACATACTCCATGGTGGGAGGGGTATTTTCTAACTTTCTCTCCACCAAAGCTTTAAGTTCAAGGATGTCTATATCCCTGTAATACTTTTTAAGCTTCTCCTCCATGTGAGCCTTCCCTAATGGATTTAGCTATCCGCCCATACAAAACCCACATAGGGTAATGCGTGGGAACGTGTATGAATTATAACATACTCTGCAAAACGACAGCTCACTAAAAGAGCTCTTCCAAAAGGCTGTTGATTACCAAGTAGCCCTCCTCCGGCTTGACCTCTAAGACAAACTCCTTTATAAAGGGAATGATCACCTTTCCATCGTTTATTTCCAAATATACCCTGTCCTTATCTGAGGACACCCTATCAACCCTTCCCAATACTTTCCCTTCTTGACTTCTTACCTCTAAACCCTCCAGTTCAAAAAAGTAGTATTCATCCTTCTTTCTCTTGGGAAGGTTCTCCTTTGGCAAAAAGACCTTTGCACCCAAAAAACGGATAGCGTCCTCCTGACTTTGCACACCCTTTAACTTTATAAGCACCCACTCTTCTCCGTGTAGCCTGAGCTTTTCCAATTCAAAGGGCACATAATCCCCTCCCCTTTTTTTGAAATAAACTTTCTTTATCCTCTTCCACTCCTTTGGAGGAAGGTATGCGAGCACCTTTAGCTCCTGATTCAACCCGTAGGTGTCTGCAATCTTGCCAATAACCACAAAATCCTCCATTTTTTTAAAGTTTAATTTAGTCCTTCTCCTTGAGAATTTTCAAGATACACCTTTGGGATGTCCTCTTTTCTATGTAAAAATGTGTTATAATATACACATCTTTTGAGGGAAGTAGAGGGTTCCTCTGGAACCCTTGTTTAACTTGGCAACTGAATATGGGTTAGTGTGCCCTCTCGGTGGGCTGTTTCAATTTTGAGAGGGTTAAGGTTTTGATTTTCAAGCTTTTTGGGAGGCAGTATCACCGTAAAACCTTAATTATGTAATGCCGTAATGTCGTAATTACGGTCAGTGGCGGAAAGCATTGAGAGACAAGGGTTTAAATTTGACAATGACAGACTCAACTTTGCATGATCTCGGATTTCGGAAAATTAACTTTATTTGAAAGGGGTACCACTTTGACAAAATGATTGATATGTCTTATTTTAGTTAATGTGGCAATTTGGGGTTCCTAATGCACCGTGTGGAGTTGAAAGCTTCGTATCAAGTGTCTTCTCAATGCGGCTCTTTATCAGTTCCTAATGCACCGTGTGGAGTTGAAAGAAAAAGGGTGATACTCGTTTCCACAAAAGAAGGAGACCTAAGTTCCTAATGCACCGTGTGGAGTTGAAAGCAGGTTCTGCCTCCAGAGTTTCAGCAGGTCTTTGAAAGTTCCTAATGCACCGTGTGGAGTTGAAAGAGCACGTGGCTAAATTCAATTCCTGTCCCAAACACAAGTTCCTAATGCACCGTGTGGAGTTGAAAGGAGGGATCTTTTCTTTCATTAAATACCTGCTTGGGAGTTCCTAATGCACCGTGTGGAGTTGAAAGCAGACACGCAGACAAATTGATGGAGGTATATAAGGCAGTTCCTAATGCACCGTGTGGAGTTGAAAGTTGATAAAATTTTTGATAGACCTGCGGTTGAAGATAGAGTTCCTAATGCACCGTGTGGAGCTGAAAGTGGGATTTTGTAAAGCAGAACTTTCCAAAACTTTTAGGTTCCTAATGCACCGTGTGGAGTTGAAAGTCAGGATATTATTTTAGTTAAAATTTCCTGAATTGTCAGTTCCTAATGCACCGTGTGGAGTTGAAAGCTTCATCAAAGACATAAAAGCCCTGCTTTTCCTTAAAGGTTCCTAATGCACCGTGTGGAGTTGAAAGAGACAAGGAACAAAACAAAGAGAGAAAACACAAGCAGTTCCTAATGCACCGTGTGGAGTTGAAAGTTTTTCTAAGGGATATACTGGATGAGGAGATGGGTAGTTCCTAATGCACCGTGTGGAGTTGAAAGGTCAATAAAGCCCACCTTGAAAACTCTCGTGATGTAGGTTCCTAATGCACCGTGTGGAGTTGAAAGTCAGGATATTATTTTAGTTAAAATTTCCTGAATTGTCAGTTCCTAATGCACCGTGTGGAGTTGAAAGCAGCTTTAGGAGGATGTCATAAGCTGCGGCCACCACGTTCCTAATGCACCGTGTGGAGTTGAAAGATGAACATCAAGCGTCCATATGCCACTGGCTTACCTTGTTCCTAATGTACCGTGTGGAGTTGAAAGATTTTTGGCTTCGGCTATAAGAATGA
>WYEK01000026.1 GCA_009903855.1 Thermocrinis sp. | reverse complement strand
ACCTTAGCACCTGCGCCACATAGAGGGGTGATATTCTGTAGTGTTCCAACCTTTGTGGGTCCAGGATGATCCTCACCTCCCTTGGTCTACCTCCCACTATGAACACATCTGCCACATTCTGAATTTTCTTTATTTCGTTTTCTATGCTTGCGGCGAGCCTTCTTAACTCATACCAATCGTAGTTTTTGCCCCAGAGGGTAAGTGTCAGGATGGGCACGTCGTCTATGGACTTGGGCTTTATAAGTGGAGGAAGGATTACACCCGGCGGTGCCAAATCCATGGCGGACATCATCTTGGTGTTTAGGTCCACCAGAGCCTTAACCGGGTCCGTGCCCACATAGAACCGGGCGGTAACCACCGCCATTCCCTCTCCCGCGTAAGAGTATATGTATTCAATCTCTTTAAGCTCCCAGAGCTTCTTCTCCAAGGGTGCCACTACCCTTCTTTCCACCTCTTCGGGGGTTGCTCCCGGGTAGGAGAGCATTATGTCTATCATGGGCACCACTATTTGGGGCTCCTCTTCCTTTGGTGTGGTTACTATGGCAAAGAGCCCAAGGGCTAAGGAGACCAGTATGAGAACGGGGGTGAGCTTGGAGTCTATGAAATAGTGGGCTAACCTACCGGCGAGTCCGTACATTTTTAGCCTCCTACCTTACAACCTTCGCAGGCTTTTTCTGTGCCTTGGATTACCACCCTCTCACCCTCCTTTAGCCCACTGAGCACCTGAACCTTGTCTCCTATGGTATCTCCAAGCCTTACAAACCTAAGCTCAAGGGTATTGTCCTCTTTCACCACCCAAACGCCTGTGAAGTCAAAGCGTCTAACGATGGCAGACTGGGGCACCATAAGGGTCCTTTGATCCTCTGGGATTAGCACCCTTGCCAGCTTACCGCTGGAGAGCCCATTGGATGGAACTGAGAGCTTGACCCTAAAGGTCCTGGTAGCCGGGTCCACAGCCACACCACTTTCTACCACTCTTCCTTCAAGCACTTTTCCATCTATTTCCACCTTCAGGGAACTTCCCACCTTAACTCTACCTAAAAACCTCTCGGGCAGGTAGACCTCCACCTTGTAGGGTGCCTTCTCTAAAACCAACATAGGCTGTCCGGGCACTGCCAAGTCTCCCACATCAACGTTCTTTTGGGCCACACAACCATCAAAGGGTGCGGTAAGGTTTGCGTAAGCTAAATTGGACGCAACCGCTGACTTTTGGGCATTTAGTGCCTCTATGCCCGCTTTTGCCTGCTCCACCTGTGCTTTTGCGGATTCAAACTGGGCTTTGACCTGGTCAAACTCCTGCTGGGTGATGGCGGACTGCTTTAAAAGGGCGGAATATCTTTCGTAGGTTTTCTTTACCGCTTCATACTGGGCGAGGGCAGACTCGTATGCCTTTTCTGCTTGTTTCCTTTGCTGTTCAATGGCATTGGCCTGTGCCTGCACATCGGATGCATCCACGCTAACTAAAAGCTTTCCTGCCCTCACACACTCTCCCTCTTTAACATACACTTTCAACACCCTGCCCATAATCCTGCTAGAGATCTCAGCCCTTTGGTCTGCCACAACCTGCCCTATGTAGGGAGTTTCCACACGGTCCAATTTTTCCACCGTACCCACTGTTAGCCCATGCACCACCTTACTTTCTTTGGCAACTTCCTTTGTGGTAATCTTCTTAGAGAAAAAGCCACCAAGCCAAAGGATGCTCAAGAGGATAACCACCAAAAAGGCTATATACTTGATGTATCCTTTCATTTTTGTACCTCCTCAAGGATGGTTCCCATACTGTGCTTTAGCCTTGCGTAGGCCTTCCAGCAATCCACCAGGGCTTTCACCTCTTCCAACTTTGCCATATCCAACTCTGTTTGGGCGTCCAGGATATCCACCATCCTTGCTAGACCGTTTCTGTATCTAACCCGCATTACCCTTAAAACTTCCTCGCTTGCTTTTATCCTCTCCCTTGCGGAGTTAAGGGCACTGAGGGCTTTTTCGTAGTCTGCCTTTGCCCGATCTACCTCAAAGGCGATTAGTTCCTCCATACCCTTTATCCTTTCTTCCAGTGCCTTTTTTCTTTCCAAGTGTGCTCTAGCTTTGTTTAAGGTGCTAAGCCCTGTATCAAAGCTCCAAGATACACCAAGCATGAGCATATAGCCCTTTCCGTCCGCACCAAAGGGAAAGTCCTTTGAGTTCAGAGAGTAAAAGGCACCAGCATAAACCTGAGGTAGGTTGTTGGAAAGTTCAAGGGTGTAGTACTCATTAAAGAGCTTAGCCCTCTCATACATAGCCTTCAGGTCCTCCCTCCTTTGGAGGGCTGTTTCTTTGAGCCCCTTTAGTTCTACCGCCGGACACTCCTTTATATTTGCCACATCAAAGTTTCCAAGGGAAGTTCCCACCACCAACTCCAAAGCTTTCTTGGCGGTTTCGTAGTCCTTTTGAGACGCAAAGAGTCTTTCCCTTGCTTTTTCTACATACACCTTTGCCCTGAATACATCCGAAAGCAATGCCATTCCTACCTTATAGGTTTCCTCCGCGAGCCTTTGATGTTCCTGGGCACTTTCTAAAGCTTGCTTAGAAACATCAACAGCCATCTTGGCAAGAACTGCATCTCCGTAGGCTTCATAGACCTTCAGGGCAACATCCTCTTTCTTTCTATGGTCTTCCCTCTGCAGTATGGAGAGGTTCAGCTTTGCCAGCCTTTCTCCCGCTTGAATTTTTCCCCCAAGCCATATGGGAATTTCCAAGCCTATCTTTGTTTCAAAGTTGTTTATGGCGCTTGGGTTGTTGAGCTTGTTTGGGTCAAAATCTTGTAGTGTTATGCGCTCCTGATTGAGCCGACTCATAAAGGCATAGACGGGTATGTCCGTTCTGGTAAAGTTCTCCTCGAGCTTTATGCGAGGGTAGTAAGCTCCCCTTGCTGACTTTAGCTCCAGCCTACCTGCGGAAATTTCCCTTTGCATAGCCTTTATTTCCCTGTTGTTTTCCAGAGCCTTTTGGAGCACGTCTGATACACTTAGCTCCACCGCCCACCCGAAGCCAACAGTAAAGGCAAAAGCCCACAAGATCTTCATTATAAGAATATCATTATATTCTAATTTTCTCATTTTGCAACCCATGGAGAACCTCCTCAAGACGCATACCCCTTGAACCCTTAAAGAGAACCACTGCGGGCTTGCTCAAAAGCCCCAATAAAAAGCTCGTAAGGGTTTCCTTGTCCTCAAAGTGCTCTGCTTTTCCACCGTGCTTTACGCACTCCTCCCATGCGTACCTCATGTTCGGACCGTAAAACAAGCATAGGTCTATGCCAAGCTCCGCACAGAGCCTTCCCACCTCCCTATGAAATCTCTCAGACTCCCTGCCTAGTTCTAACATATCTCCAAGCACTGCTATTTTAAAGCCTTTAAACCTACAAAGGGTCTGCAAAGCCTTGCGCATGGAGGGAGGGTTGGCGTTGTAAGCATCATCTATCACAAACCAGTTAT
>WYEK01000142.1 GCA_009903855.1 Thermocrinis sp. | reverse complement strand
ACATAGAGCAAGACAAATACCAAAGCAAAAATGGAAGCATTGATCATGAAAAATCTGTGGATTTCTCTCTTGCCCTTTTTGATGAAGAACAGTCCAGCCAATATGGAAAGACCGCTTATGCCTATGGTGATCAAGCTGAGGTAGTTTAACAGTGAGTAGCCCATCGTGTGTATTATATCATAGCTGGCTTATAATTTTTGCACATGGATACAGCGGAGCTACTGAAAAGTATAAAGGTGGGAGAAAAGTACGAAGTTATTACCACTTGGCACGGGGTACCTGTAAGGATTAAGCAGAAGGTAAGATGGGTCTCGGTACCTGATAGGTTAATCAGCTTTGACTTTTCGGACTGTAAGTTCAAACGGGCCTTCAGTAATGAGAAGGTGTATGTAAGGCTGGGTGAGTTGTATCTTGAGTGTGATATATTCAGCAACATTAGGGACGAGTTGGTTTTGCGTGTTGATATGGTGAGCCCACCTCCACCCGTGGTTATGAGGGAGTTTGTTAGGGTTGAACCTTCAGAAAGCCAGCCTGTGTATGTTTCCTTTTGTGCTGGAGAAGATTGCATAGTTTCTGCAAAGGTGGTGGATGTAAGCGAAAGTGGTGTGGGTGTAATGCTGTCAAAGGAAGATGTTACTAAGCTTCTCTCTATGCTAAGTTCTGCAGAGGGGGAAGCTTATCATAAAACCTTTTCTATGGTAATAGAACTACCCGAAGAAGGTAGCATCTCTGCCATTGGAGAGCTGAAAAACATATTGAACAAAGATGAGGGCATATACTTTAGGCTTGGGTTTAAGATTGAGCTTAAACCCGCAGACCTGAAAAAACTCAGAAGCTACATAATGAAACGCCAAAGGGAAATACTGGATAAACTAAAATCCCTATGAACCTATTGATCAAGCTTGCCCTCAGATATCTTTTAAGCGTTAGGGGTTCTACTCTGGTAATATCCCTAATAGCTTTTGTGGGAATATCCCTAAGTGTAAGCGCAGTGCTTCTTACGATGGGTGCCTTCTCAGGTTTTCAAAAGGCTCTCAAGGAGAAAATTTTGGCTACTACGCCCCATATTGTAGTTAGCGTCCTCAACGATGACTTTGTAGTAAAAGAAGAGGAGCTCAGAAAACTGCCAGAGATAAAAAAGATAGAATATGTGGTCCTATACAGTGGAGTGATTTCAAAGGAGGGGAGGGTGCATGCGATTAGTGTTAAAGGGTTGAGGGATTTAAAGGGAAATGGCATTCTTGTAGGAGAGGGACTTGCGGACATTCTTGGCATAGAGAAAGGTCAGGAGGTCGCCTTAGTCTCTCCCCTTGGTGTTAGAACTCCCTTGGGCTTTGTGCCAAAGGTGGGGCAGTTTAAAGTGATTGGGTTAATAAAGACGGGTGCCATGCATCAGGACTATTTTACTGTGGCAATGCCAGTAGAAGAGGCGGAAAAGTTCTTTGGAGACAGCTGGCAGATGAAGGGCTATGAAATATACCTAAAAGACCCATACCAAGCCCAGGAGGTAAAAAAGAAAGTAGAGAGTATCTTTGGCTTTTCTGCCATTGTGCGTTCTTGGATAGACCTGAACCAACAGCTCTTTAACGCCCTGCAGTTGGAAAAGGTTGCCATCTTTTTTGTGCTTTTGCTTATGACCACCCTGTCCTCTTTTAACATCACAAGCTTGCTCTTTCTAAAGGTAAGGGACAAGGTAAGGGACATAGCGGTCTTGAGAACTTACGGCTTTAAGAGAAGGGATATTATGCTGACGTTTCTGTTGCAAGGTATTATACTGGGCTTGGGTGGTGCCCTCTTTGGTATAACTTTAGCTTTGGTGGGGCAGTTTCTGATAAATCAGTACAAGCTAATAAGGGTGCCCGCGGATGTGTATTTAATGGACCACATTCCCTGTGCCATAGAGCCCACAGATCTGGCAATTACCTTTTTGGTAGCCCTCTTCATATCCCTGATGGCTAGCCTTGCCCCCTCTTACAGGGCAAGCAAGCTCAGCGTGGTGGAAATTCTAAGAAAGGACTGAAACCAAGGAGCATTCCAAATTGTATGGGTTTGCCCTTTCAACTCTTACCAACACAGTTTTGCCTAAGAGTTCCTCTGGACCTTGAAGGGTAGCCCACCTGTTGGTTAGAGTTCTGCCCACCAATTTCCCATCTTCGTAGCTTTCCAAAAGCACCTCCTGAAGAGTGCCTTCGTATTCTTTGGCGATCTCGGATAGTATTTTCTTTTGTAGGTTCAACAGCCTTGTCATCCTTTGGGTTTTTACATCGTCCGGTACCTGCCCTTCCATAGAGTAGGCGGGCGTGCCCGGTCTTGGGGAAAACTTAAAGGAAAAGACCTGCTCAAAACGCACCTTTTCCAGAAGGTCAAGGGTGTGCTCAAAGTCTTCCTCTGTTTCAGTGGGAAAACCCACGATAACGTCTGTGGAGAAGGTTATACCCTTTTTATACTCCCTCAGCATTTGGACCTTTTCCAAATACTCCTCCTTTGTGTAGCCCCTATCCATTAGGGCTAAGACCCTGTTGGAGCCAGCTTGGAAGGGGAGATGCACATGGGGGCAAACGGTTGGTATTTCTCCCATTGCTTTGGCAATTCTCTCGTCCATATCTTTGGGATGTCCTGTGGTGAACCTTATCCTTTGGACGCCTTCCACCTGGGCAACTTCGTAAAGAAGGTCTGCAAAGTGCATGCCAATGTCTTGTCCCCATGCGGTCACATTCTGCCCCAGTAGATGGATCTCTTTTACTCCATCCTCCACCAGGGCCTTGACTTCAGAGAGAATACTCTGTAAGCTCCTTGACCTTTGTCTTCCGCGGGTCTTTGGCACCACGCAGTAAGTGCAGTTTTTGTCGCATCCTTTCATAACCGTTACGTAGGCGCAGTATTGGTTGTCTCTGACGGTTGGATACTCCCAAAGCTTGTCCTCGTCCTCTGGAGGTTCCTCCAGGATGGCTATGGCTTTGTAGCCCGCCTGTGCTTGCTGGATAAGTTGGGGCAGTTGATGGATGTTAAAGGAAGAGAACATCAGGTCTATCACCGGTGCCTTATTGACAAGCTCTGCACCCATCCTTTGGGCTAAGCATCCACACACACCTATGATTGCTTTAGGGTTCTTTTCCTTTACCTTCCTGTATTCTCCCAAGTGAGAATAAACCTTTTGGTCGGGCTTTTCTCGGATGGTGCAAGTGTTCAAAAGGATAATGTCTGCCTCTTCGTAGCTCTGGGCCTGCTCGTAGCCCATGCTCTTTAGAATACCCTTTATCCTCTCCGAGTCGTTAAAGTTCATCTGACAGCCAAAGGTCTTTATGTAGAACTTCATAAGGAAAAATATTAAAGCTTATAATATCTGTATGCAAGTAGTAAGCACAAAGGATATAGACAAAGTAGTTCAGGTACTAAGGGAAGGTGGTATTGTCTGTGCGCCCACCGATACTATCTACGGGCTTTTGGCGGATGCGGGCAACAGAAAGGCGGTGGAGAGGCTTTACGAGTTCAGAAGGCCCTCCGGCAGACCCTTTATAGTGCTAATCC
>WYEK01000132.1 GCA_009903855.1 Thermocrinis sp. | reverse complement strand
AAGGAGAGCTGACCTTCTGCGGTAGCAGACTGGTAGAAGGCGTAGCTTATCACACTACCAAAAATGTATCCTGCCAGGCGGGAGATTTTTCCGTATTTGCCCATGGCTATTATGACCTTTTCTCCCTCCTCCTTTTCGCAGAGGCACAAGAGCCTTGCGGTGTCCTGGTAGGAGTTGGCTTTTACCGCCACCTTTACTATGTCTGCAGACCACCTTCTGGCTTGTCTGAAGACCTCCCTCAGGATCCAGTTGGCGGGTGTTAACTCAAAGTTGTGGTAAGAGATGATGAGTTTTTTTCCTGAGCCCTTCACTAAATCCCTTACAAAAGGGAGGAGGTCTTGGGAGGAAAGTTCAATGTCCGTGTAGTCTGAATGGGGGCAAGCCCTTTCAAAGAGCTCTCTCCTGTTTGGCACCTCTTTGCCACCCTCCTGCGGGCTCCTTATGGTCAGAATGGTCAAAAGACCTAAAGACTTTGCCTTTTGCAGACACCAAAGGACCTTTTCTGGGCTCTTGTCCTCAAAGAGGTCCACCCTAACCTCTACCGCATCCGCACCTAAATCCTTTATAGCCTTTGCGTCCTCTTCAAAGTTTTTATCTGTCAGAGGGACCGCTATGAGCATTCTTTACCCTCCCAAGGACCTTTAGGGGAAGTCCAAAGACTTTTGTAAATTGGGCTCCCGCCCTGTGGTCAAAGGCATCCTTTTCCGAGTAGGTTGCCAAATCTTCCACGTACAAGGAGTTGGGGGATTTCCTTCCCACCACCTGGGCATTACCTTTGTACAGCTTGAGCCTTACGGTGCCATTAACAAACTGGGCTATGCTTTCTGTGAAAGCGTCCAAGGCAGTCCTTAGGGGAGAAAACCAAAGTCCCTCATAAACAAGCTTGGCATACTCGTGGGGTATGTGGGTCAGGAAGTAGTGAAAGGTCCATCTGTCTGTGGTCAAAGAAAGAAGGTCTTGGTATGCCTTGTATAGAACCGTCGCCCCGGGTGCCTCATAAACCTCCCTGCTCTTTATACCTACAAGGCGGTTTTCTACCATGTCTATCCGCCCCACACCGTGCCTTCCTGCAATCCGGTTCAGCTCAAGGATCAGGTCGCTGAGCTTTTCGTAGGTTTTTCCGTTTAACTGGGTGGGAACTCCCTTTTCAAAGGTGATCTCCACATACTCGGGCTCGTTGGGGGCTTTCTCTGGGGATACAGTCCATTCAAAGGCGTCCTCGGGAGGCTCTGTCCATGGGTCCTCCAAGGGTCCGCACTCTATGGAGATGCCCCAAAGGTTTTTGTCTATGGAGTAGGGCTTATCCTTGGTAGCCTTAACGGGTATCTGATGACGTAGGGCATACTCCACCTCTTCCTCCCGAGACTTGAACTCCCACTCCCTCACTGGTGCCAAAACCTCTAAGTTTGGGTTCAGAGCCCAAACGGACAGCTCAAACCTCACTTGGTCGTTTCCCTTTCCTGTGGAGCCGTGGGCTACAAAGTCAGCCCCAAACTTTTCCGCATACTCCACCAATTTTTTGGCAATGAGCGGTCTTGAGAGGGATGCGGTTAGAGGATACCTTCCCTCGTAAAGGGCTAAAGCCCTCAGGGTGGGCAAACAGTACTCCCTTGCAAACTCCTCTTTTAGGTCCTCCACTATGGCATCCACTGCTCCAGAAGCCTTAGCCTTCTGTGGGATTTCTGTGAGTTCCTCTCCCTGTCCCACGTCGGCGGTGTAGGTGATCACTTCGTAGCCCCTTTCCGATAGCCAACGCACTATTACGGAGGTGTCCAGCCCTCCCGAGTAAGCTAAGATGACCCTCTTCATGACTTTACCTCCAGATCACCCAAAGTGTATAAAACTGCAATTACTTGCAGTCGTCCCCTGACCTGGAAGGGAGGGACTACCCTTGCCAGCCACCCTTGCCCAATCCCCTGAAACCAAAACACGCTTCAAGGGAGAGTGGTCTCTGCACCACTCAAGGCAAGTAGTGGCTCGCAAAGCCGCAAGGGCTACGGAAAGAACTCGCCAGCTTTTTTGTAGGGACTTTGCCCTACCCCTCATCGGTTTCCTCTCACGATTAACCGCTTGTTGGGTAGCTGGCTCACTCTTCCCGCTGTCCCGTGTATAGGAAAGTAATAACTCAAGATACCTCCTTAACCGCTTAATCCTTCCCTTGAGGGCGTTCTTCTTGTATTCGTTGGTCTCTTTCTTTAACTCACTCTTGAGTTCATTAATCCGTTCATCTACTTTAGCAATAGCATACGCCAAAAACTCCTTGTCCTTGAGTAGTTCCCTGTAATTCTTGGGAAGCCTTTCCTCAAACCCAAGCCCACGCCTTGCTATCACATAAGCACCAGCTACATCCTTGTCTATGTTGTATATTGGTGCATACTTTAGCTTGCCAATGATTGATGTGTAGGCTGGATTGACCTTTATCAACTGAACTCCCAGCCTTCTTGCATACACTTCAATCTTCCCCAATATTGACCTATACGCCCATTTATGGAGTTTTCTTCTCAATTTAGCCAAACCGTCTCCTCTTCTGCCCTTAGGGACTTTTTGTAAATCCTCCACAACAATAGCCTTTCCACTCTCTAAGGCCCTCTCTACCACTTGCTTTGCTATATGCCATGCTATATGTTCCCTCTGATTTTTGGTTTTGCCCTCCATCTCCCTTAAATCTATGCGTTCAAACTTTTCTAAATTCCCGTCCGTTGATACGTAAGCTAAAGCTAAATGAAAGGGATAAGCGTTGATGTCTATGCCCATAACTCTGTAAGCTTTAGTTATAACAGGTTCTACAGTCTTTTCTTCCCAACTGACTTGTGCGTAGGATTTGCCATTTCTTACCTTCAACCTCACGTTATACGCAAACCATTCATCTGATTTCTCCGCTTCCAAAAGCCTCCATGTAAAGTCAATCCATTTATCATTGCTTTTCTTTGCATTCCTTACAACCTTAGCCAATACATACTCGCCGTCTCCCAAGTTAATCCTCAGATACCATTGGTTATTCAAATTTACAAACCTGAGGTTTAGGTTGCCCTTGTGGAACTTTTCTCCTCTTGAGTAGAGGTAGTAATATCTCCTTTCTTCCCACCTTTGGCGTAGCTTTTCTCTACGTTTGCCCGTTAGATGCTTCTTCTTTAGCTTTTCAAACAGTTCTCTTGAACCAAACACAAGCTTTTTGGGATTTTGCCCTCTTTGTATGCACGACTTTAGCACTTGCTTTGCTATTAAGACAGCGTCCTTTACATACCTTGCGTTTAGCTTATGTTTTTCTGCTACTCTTTTTTCTATTTCTTTTTCTGCTATTCCCTCTAACAGTCTTTTGTATGCATATCTTGTTGCGGAAGAAAACCTACGCATTAAAGCTAAGACTTTTTCTTTTTCTTCTTCTTTTTCAAACTCCAGCATACATTCCAAAGTTATGTAGAGTTTATGGGCTTTTTCTTCGCTACAGTTTTTGCTACTTCCCATGCTATGCTAAGATTTTACACTTTTGAACGGAAAATGGCAACTGTTGGCCTCCACCTCGCAAACATCGGTAGC
>WYEK01000057.1 GCA_009903855.1 Thermocrinis sp. | reverse complement strand
TAAAGACCATTATGGCTACCTTTCCCGTTTCCTGCATGTTTTTTGCGCTCTTGGCGTTGGAGCTGAGGGCAAGCCGAAGGGTTTTATCATCAACTGGATAAACCCATGTTATAAAGGTGGTATGAAGTTCTCCGTGTTTGTCTGTGGTGGTAAGGACTATGGGGAAAACTCCTACACTTCTCATAAAATCTATTAGTTCCTTGGGTAGCATTTTCAAGTCCTCCTTGAGCTTTATTATAGCATGGGCTTGCAAAGAATAAAGAGTTTTTTTATATTTTTATACTCCCATGAAGAGATTTATGCTAAAGTCTAAAATACACAGGGCAAGGATAACAGGTACAGAACTGCACTACGAAGGTAGCCTATCTTTGGATGTTAGCCTTATGGAAGCTGCCCAGCTACTTCCCTACGAGAAGATAGAAGTCTACAACGTGAATACAGGCAGTAGGTTTTCCACCTATGCAATTCCTGCACCAAGGTATTCAGGCGAGGTAAGACTAAATGGTGCCGCTGCGAGGCTTGGTGCGGTGGGAGATATTATCATAATAGCGTCTTATGGTCTCTTTGACGAGGAAGAGTTGAAGGACTTTAAACCTGTTCTTGTTTATGTGGATGAACATAACCGAATAAAAGAAGTGAAAAGGGAGATAATGGAGGAGTTTGTGTGAAGTGGCAAATATCCAAACTCTTTAGGTTTGAAGCGGGACACAGGGTTTGGAAGCAAAACCTAACCTATGGAAGGGGAGCAGACTTTACTGTTGGAAAGGAGATCCCAGTTAATAAGTGCATAAATTTGCACGGACATAGCTATGTGCTGGAAGTGGTCTTGGGCTCTGATACCCTCTCTGAGCAGGACATGGTCATAGACTTCTACCATGTAAAAAATGCCCTGAAGGAGCTAATAGACACCATTGACCATAGCTTTATCATAGATAAAGCGGACCCTATGTATCCAGAGCTCAAGGAAGTAGCAGAAAAATACGGTGCCCTCAAGCTCTTCCCAGTGGATTTTTGCCCTACTGCAGAAGCCCTTGCCAAGTTCTTTTATGACTTCCTTGAAGAAAAATTGAAGGCAGTGGGACTTTTGGAAGAGGTGAAGGTTATAAAGGTGGTGCTTTGGGAAACTGCCACTTCAAAGGCTGAATATTACGGAAATGTGTTATAATTTAATCAGGAGGTGAAGAAGGTTGGTGTTTGTGATAGTAGATGAAAACGAACCCTTTGAGAAGGCTTTTAAAAAATTTAAGAGGCTTGTAGAGAAAGAAGGGATACTTACAGAAGTCAGAAGGCGTCAATTCTACGAAAAACCAAGTGAAAAGAAAAAGAGAAGGGAACGCCAAGCGAGGAAGAGAATATTGAAGGCCATGAAGAAAAGAAATATGCTTTGAAAAGCTACTTATCTATCCATCTTATAAGCTTTTAGTGCTTCCCTCTGCTCCTCTATGATAAACCTCCTTATGGTGTCCTCGTAATCTTTTTTCAAGTTTAAAAATTTTAAACCAAAACACGTTCTATCGGTAGAGCCCGATATATGCTTTATCTCTGCCAAAATGTTTTTAAAAGCTTCACCCTTCCATTCAAATTCTAAAAGCAAGCTATCGCCTTCCTTTGCTGAAACGAACCTATTAAAACAAACCTTAACTCCTTCCGTGCTTATATTTTCTATGGTTCCTTCCAAAAAGGATTCCTCAGGTAGCTCTTCAATGAGAGATAGTTCCTCAGCTTTTACCTTCCTGTTGAAAAAGAACGCTCGTGCAGGGATGGATACCTTCCACCTTATGGAATCCCTTAGCTGGACTTTACCAAGCTTTTCGGTATGAGGAATAACCAAAATCACTTTTCCACCCTCAAGGTAGGTGTTCAAAACTTCCGCTTCAAAGTAATACCTACCATCGTCTTCCCTTAAAAAGGAAAACCTAACCTTTTCACCGGGCTGTGGAGACTCCGCAATTCTATCAAGGATAGCTATCTTTAGATCCTCTTCTGTTTTTTCCCAAACTGCAGCGCCGTAAGACTTTCCTTTGTATGAAACAAAACCTGTCTGATAGACCTCTATGTCTCTCGTGGTAGCAAGTGGTAGAAACCATGGTAAATGCTCAAATTTGAGCTTCTTTCTAACACTAACAATGATGGGTATATTATCCGAGCTTTCCTTAACAAGCTTTCCCACACACCTTTCAAATATATATTTGCTGTAAAAAACTTTATTTGGCTCTTCCAACGTGCTTGCACACTTATATAGCAAAGCTATTTCTTCTTCATTAAGCCCCATCTGCTTTCCGATAACCTCAAACTCCTTTCTTGCGGACCTACTGGCGAGATATCTTGATATAGCATAAGGAAGAACTACAAGAATCGCCACAGAAGCTACAAGGCCAAAAAGAACAAGAAGTATGTCTGTCAAATCGGTTTGGAACATATATTTGGTGGCTTCTTTGAAAGTTTCAAATCCTCCCTGGTATTTCACATTAGAAGTTCTCCTGTAGGTATTTTTCTGCCTCTATGGCGGCTATGCACCCTTCCCCCACCGCCACAGCCACTTGACCGGTGGCTCCGCTTCGGCAATCCCCACATGCAAACACACCCTCCACACTGGTTCTCATTCTTTCATCGGTGATGATATATCCTCTATCGTCCATTTTGACAAAACCCTTAAGAAAGCCGGTGGCGGGCTCCAAACCGATGAAAATAAACACCCCTTCCACTTCCAAGGTGGAAAGCTCCCCCGTTTGGGTATCTTTAAGAAGCAAGTTCTCCACCGCATCTGTACCCCTTATCTCTTCTACCACCTTGTTGGGCAAGAACTTGATCTTGGGATGGGAAAGCACCTTTTCCTGAAGATGTTTTTGGGCCCTCAACTGATCTCTTCGGTGGATCAGATAAACCACACTACCAAAACGGGTTAAAAACAAGCTTTCCTGGCAGGCGGAATCTCCTCCACCTATTACCGCAATAGGTACTCCATCAAAGAGGGCACCATCGCAGGTAGCACAGTAGGATACTCCTCTGTTCAGAAACTCCTCCTCCCCCTTTACACCCAATTTTCTTGGGCTTGCTCCTACAGCAAGAATAACCGTTTTGCTCCTCAAGAGCTCTCCGGTCCTAAGGTGCAAGAGTATTTCTTTATCCACCTTTTCTATCTTTACCACTTCCTTCCTGTGGATTTTCAAACCAAACCTTTCTGCCTGCTCTTTGAACCTGAGGGACAACTCTTTACCGTTTATCCCTTCTGGAAATCCTGGATAGTTTTCCACCAAGTCTGTAATTGCTATCTGTCCCCCGATTGTCCCCTTCTCCAGAAGAAGGGTGTTCATTTTTGCCCTTGCACAATAAAGCCCAGCGGTCAATCCCGCTGGACCGCCCCCTACTATAACACAATCGTATAGTATATCCTCAGAGATCATATGTGGCTAAGGAGCATTTGCCTTATTGCCTCTTTGGGTTGAACACCAATTCTTGTATCAACCACTTCACCATTTTTGAAAAGCATCAAGGTGGGTATTGCCCTTATGCCATACTGCATAGCTATATTGGGATTTTCATCGGTGTTTAGCTTGCC
>WYEK01000053.1 GCA_009903855.1 Thermocrinis sp. | reverse complement strand
CCGTCCGGCTGCGGACGCTTTACGCCCAGTGAATTCGCGCAACGCTCGGGACCTACGTATTACCGCGGCTGCTGGCACGTAGTTAGCCGTCCCTTCCTCTGGGGGTACCGTCATGCCCTGGGATTATTCACCCCAGGACACATCGTCCCCCCCGACAGGGGTTTACACCCCGAAGGGCTTCATCCCCCACGCGGCGTCGCGGGGTCAGGCTTTCGCCCATTGCCCACGATTCCCCACTGCTGCCCCCCGTAGGGGTGTGGGCCGTGTCTCAGTCCCACTGTGGCCGGCCACCCTCTCAGGCCGGCTACCCGTCATAGGCTTGGTAGGCCGTTACCCCACCAACTACCTGATGGGCCGCGAGCCCCTCCCTGGGCGGTAGCATACCCATGAAGGGCAGAGGCCACCTTTCACCGGGTGACCTTAGTGGTCCCCGGCAATATAGGGTATTAGCCCCCCTTTCGGAGGGTTATCCCCTTCCCAGGGGCAGGTTACTCACGTGTTACTCACCCGTTTGCCGCTGAGGGGCTCATCACCCCTCCGCACGACTTGCATGTGTTAGGCACGCCGCCAGCGTTCGCGCTGAGCCAGGATCAAACTCTTCAGGAAAACCTCGGGTTCTTCCTCCCTATTCAGTTGCCAAGTTGACAAGGGGCTTTAAACTTTTGCCCCTCAATTCCCCTTACGGGGATTTTGATTTTAATTATAACTTAACAACTCAAACTCGTCAAGCGCTTTTCAACAAGGGGCTTTTACACCCCTCAGAGATGTTATTAATTATACATCACTTTACAGCGGTTGTCAAGTCCTTTTACAAGGAACCCTCCACTTGGGTTCCTCAAACAACCTTATTATTATAACCTAACAACCTAATTTTGTCAAGTCCTTTTCAACAAGGGGCTTTTTACACCCCTCAGTTTTTCTTACAGGATAGTTAATTATAACTCAACCACCAAACTTCGTCAAGTACTTTTTAACAAGGGGCTTTGAACTTTCGCCCCTCAACCTTGCTTAAGATGCTATTAATTATACACCCTTCTGCAAAGGATGTCAAGGGGTCAAGAAATTTTTACATAAAAACCCTTTGGTTTGCTTGGTTTATAATACTAGTTATGATAAGGCATTTTGTTGATCTGTGGGACATTACAGTAGAGGAAGGGTGGCTAGTATTAGATGATTCCCTTAAGATAAAGGAAGGAGCACCCCAAGAGAAAATTTTGGAAGGTAAATACTTTGCCCTTATATTTACAAAACCGTCCACCCGCACAAGGGTATCCTTTGAGGTTGGCATAAGAAAGTTAGGTGGTGAGGTTATGTTCCTTCAAGAAAACAACCTTCAGTTGGTGAGGGGAGAGGACTTAAAGGACACCGCACGGACCCTTTCAAGGTATTTGCACGGAGTAGTGATACGCACCGATTCTCACGAAAAGCTCAAAGAGTTTGCCGGTTACTCATCCATTCCGGTCATAAACGCCCTGACGGATATATCCCATCCTTGTCAGGTCCTCAGTGATGTCTTTACTCTTTATGAACGCTTTGGGGAGGGTATAAAGGATCTCAAGATTGCTTATGTGGGAGATGGTAATAACCTTTGCAACACCTGGCTTGTGGCTGCTGGGCTATTTGGCCTAAAACTTTTCGTTTCTACTCCGGAGGGTTATGAGCCTTCCTCTTACTACTATCAGGCGGGAGAGGACCTTTGCAAAATCACGGGCGGTAGCATCTATCTTACTCCCAACCCAGTGGAGGCGGTAAAGGATGCGGATGTGGTATATACGGACGTTTGGGTGAGCATGAACCAAGATAGGGATGAAGAGAAGTTGCAAGCTCTAAAAAACTATCAAGTAAACAGTGAGCTTTTGAAGCACGCAAAGGATACAGTACTGGTGATGCACTGCCTGCCTGCCAAAAAGGGAGAAGAGATCACTGAGGATGTGTTTGAAAAGTTTGCAGACTTTATCTTCACACAGGCGGAGAACAGGGTATATGCACAGATGGGGCTCTTAAAGCTTTTATTCACTCAACAGTGACGGTCTTTGCCAAGTTTCTTGGTTGATCCACATCCAAGCCCAAGTAGTCTGCAATATAGTAGGCAAAGAGCTGTAAGGGAAGCACTGTCAAGAAGGGGGTCAGTTCCTCTGCCACCTGGGGAATTTCAATAAAGTCCTTTGAGAGCTTTTTGAGGTTTTCATCGCCCTCAAAGCCAACGGATATAACGATACCTTTTCTTGCGAGAACCTCCTCTATGTTAGAGAGGATCTTCTCATAAACCCTATCCCTTGGGGCTACCACCACAACGGGCATGTGCTGGTCTATAAGGGCTATGGGACCGTGTTTCATCTCACCCGCAGGATAACCCTCCGCGTGTATGTAAGAAATTTCCTTCAGCTTTAGGGCGCCCTCTAAGGCAACTGGGTAGCTTAGATACCTTCCCAAGTAGAGAAGGTTCTTCCTTTGGGAATAGTTAAGCGCCACCTCCTTTATACCCTCAGCCTTTGACAGAACTTCCTCCATAAGGTTGGGAACCTTCAAAAGCTGGTTTATAAGATTTTCCCTCTCTGGATGGGCACTTATAGCTAAGGAAAAGAGAACTGCCAGTTGGCAGGTAAAAGTTTTGGTTGCTGCAACACCTATCTCGGGTCCTGCGTGGGTGTATAGGGTGTAATCAGACTCTCTGCTCAGGGCACTGCCCATTACATTCACGATAGACAACAAAACTGCACCCTTTTCCTTGGCAGATAGAGCAGAAAAGCGTGTGTCTGCGGTTTCGCCCGATTGGGATATGGCAATCACCAGGTCTCCCTCTCCTATGGGAGTGTCTGAATACCTGAGCTCTGAGGCGTACGATACCTCCACAGGAATGCCCACAAACCTTTCAAGCCAGTATTTGCCTATGAGTCCTGCATGATAGGATGTTCCGCAGGCGGTTATAACGATCCTTCTAAAGTCCTTTAGGGAGAAGGGTAGTTCGTAATCTCGGGAAATGTAGCCCTTTATTGTGTCTGCTACTACCCGAGGTTGTTCAAAGATCTCTTTTAGCATAAAGTGTTTGAAACCTCCCTTCTCGGCGGATAGCAGGTCCCACTGAACAGTTATAGATTCCTTTACCTTTAGATTACCCTCAAAGTCATAAATGCTAACACCATCCGGAGTAATGTCTGCTATTTCTCCATCCTCCAAAGGTATAACCTTCTTGGTAAAGGGAAGCAAAGCTGGAATGTCCGAAGCCAGAAAGTTTTCACCCTCTCCAAGTCCCACCACCAGAGGACTTCCATACCTTACACCTACTATGCGGTTAGGTTCCATAGAACTGATTACCGCAAAGGCATACGCCCCCTTTAGCATAGGTAAGACCTTCAGCACAGCCTTTAGGAGGTCTCCCTCGTAGTTAAGGGAAATCAAATGTACTATGGCTTCTGTGTCCGTCTCGGAAACGTACTTTACACCCCTTGAGATGAGATATTCCTTTAGCTCTCGGTAGTTTTCTATAATGCCGTTATGTACCAAGGCAAAACGCCCTTCACCGTCGGTGTGAGGGTGGGCGTTTAGCTCACATACGCCCCCATGGGTAGCCCATCGGGTATGCCCTATGCCAGTGGTGGCGTTGAGTTCTTTTCCCCAAAGGCTCTTTATTAGTTCCCTTATCTTACCTACCTTCTTATCCACGAAGATCTGACCACCTTCCAGAAGGGCAACGCCAGAGGAGTCGTAGCCTCTGTATTCAAGGCGTTCCAGGGCTTCCAAAAGTATAAAGACCGCCCTCCTTTTGCCTGTGTATCCAACTATACCGCACATTTGGGATGTATTTTAACACCGTATGGTTTAAATTATTCACACTATGGCTGTAAGGAAGATTGTCCGATTTCCAGACCCTATTTTGAAAACCCCCACCCTAAAGGTGGATGTCATAGACAGAGATATAGTAAAGCTCGTGGAGGACATGTTTGAAACCATGTATCATGCAGAGGGTGTGGGTTTGGCAGCAAATCAGATAGGAGAACCCCTCCGCATAATGGTCATAGATACCTCCCCAAAAAAGGAGTCTCCTCCTGTAAAGTTGGTGCTCATAAATCCCGAGCTCTTAGAAGGACAGGGTAGCATAAGATACAGAGAAGGTTGCCTATCTTTCCCCGGTCTTACGGTGGAGGTGGAGAGATACCAAAAGGTAAGGTTCAGGGCAATGGACCTAAATGGAGAGATAAAGGAGTATGAGTTGGAGGGATTTCCTGCCATAGTATTCCAGCACGAACTGGACCATCTGGACGGCATCACCTTTATAGACAGGGTGAACGGTCTTAGGAGGAGGTTAGCCCTTGAAAGATACGCCAAACTCCAACGGCAGGGTACCGGAGGTTGAGCTTCTGAAGTTTTACCCCTTTGAAGTAAGCGCCAAAAGGCCCCGCCTTTTGGGATATGCGGATGTTAAGGTAGACGAGATAATAATAAGGGGTATAAAGCTCTTTGAGGCAAAAAACGGCGGACTCTTCATCCAACTGCCGGCCATAAATCAAGGTGGAAAGGACTACCCGGTGGTGGAGATAAAATCTAAGACCCTTCTTGACAGGATAAGGAGGGAGGTAGTAGATTACTATAAGGCTCTTGAAAATGCTTAAAGGCTACGCCTTTTTGATCCTCTCCTCAGTACTTTTCATCGGAGTAGTTATTGCAGGGCTATTTCATCTCAAGCAGGTTGGAATTTATTATTTTGCCCTTTTGTTTGTCTCGGGCTTTCTCTTTGCAGGAGCCTTTTTGAAGTTCCTCTGGGATAGCCTGAGGGCGCTCTACCGAGACTACAAAAAATTCAACAGCCTTCCGGTCTTTCTCTTTGAGTTTTTTGCCAGTCTAAAGCTTGCCATATTCTTGATGATCGCCATAGGCATCCTCTCCATGCTAGGTTCCACCTACATAGAACAGAACAGACCCTTTGAATTTTATGTGAATAAGTACGGTCCGGAAAAGGCAGAGTGGTTCTGGAAGCTCTGGCTAAACGATGTTTTCCACTCTTGGTATTACATCCTGTTTGTTGCTTTGCTTGCCCTAAATCTGATCTTCTGCTCTTACAAGAGACTTCCCAGTGTGTGGAAGCATACCTTTTCAAAAGAGAGGTTTCAAAAATTGGACGAGCACTTAGAAAAACACCTAAAACCCATAGAGGTCAAGATAAACCCGGACAAGGAAAAGGTCATAAGATTCCTCCAGTCAAAGGGTTTTAAGGTCTATGCGGAGGAGGAAGGAAACAGGATTTACCTTTACGGAGAAAAGGGTAAATACTCCCGGCTGGGGGTTTATGTGGTCCATATAGCCCTCCTTGTGATAATGGCAGGGGGACTAATAGACGGACTCTTTGGAAAGAGGGGCATGGTCATTGTGCCAGAAGGTGCAAAAGAAGACAGAATGACAAGCCTTAGCCAGGATAAGGTCTATAAGCTTCCCTTTCAAATTAAGGTGAACGCCTTTCACATAGTTTCCTACGAAGAGGAGGCAAAGAGAAAGGGTAAAGAGTTTAGAGGAGACCCAAAGGTAAAGGATGCCATCGCAAGCTTTGAAAGTGAAATAGAGATCATAGAGAACGGCAGAGTGGTCGCCAAAGGAACAGTGGCTGTAAACAACCCCTTTGAGTACGGAACCTACAGAATATTTCAGGCTAGCTATGGGCTAACTGGCAGTGCGGGCTATGTTAAGCTCTCTGTCTTTGACAGAAGGACCCTTCCGGAGGACCCCCAAAGGGCGCTTTTGGGAACGGTGGAGCTCAGGGCTGGACAGGTGGCAGAGTTCAAAGACATGCTCCTTTCCATTGACAGGTCTGTGTTGAACTTAGAGAATCCAAAGGACACACAGCATCTAAAGCCTGCCCTGGTGATAAAGGTGCTAAAGGATGGAAAGTCTTACGATGTACCAGTTATTTACTCTCCTGAGCTTACTGTCTTTGCCTTCTTTCAACTTAAGGAGCTCGCTGACTTTCCTTACATATTCTTCTTAGAGGACTTTAGACCTCAATTTTTTAGTGGCCTGCAGGTTTCCTACAGCCCGGGTACCCCTTTGATCTGGGGAGGTTCCATACTTTTGGTCTTGGGACTGATTTTAGCCTTTTACACCATCCACCGTAAAGTTTGGGCAAGGATAGAAGGAAACAGCCTTAAAATATCCTTTTGGTCCCACAAGCTACGGGAAGAGTTCAGAAGGAGCTTTATAAAGGACCTGGAGGAGCTTGGTTATGTGGAAAAGAATCTTGGAGAGCGGTAAGGCAATAGCCCTCTTACCGTCCCTTAGTTTGTTTGTGGGCGCGGTCTTTTTGAGTTTTTACGGCATTTATATCTTGCTTGAGAGCCTATACAAGGCATTTACTGACGAAATAGCCAGAGACAGCACCATCCTTGCCACCAAGTTCATATCGGTGATGGACATTCACCTCCTTTCTGTGGTTCTGTACATCTTTGCGGTAGGGCTCTATGAACTTTTTGTGGGAAAGCTTCAAGTGCCCGAGTGGCTAAAGATAGAAAACATAGACCAGTTAAAGTCCAAGCTTGCAAGCGTGATTGTGCTTATCCTTGCCATCACCTTTACAAAGAAATTTGTAGAGTGGAAAAACCCGGTGGATACTCTCCTCTTTGGTTTGGCAGTATCTGCGGTTATCGCAGTGCTTATCTTTTACTACAAAATCAAATCGGAACACTGAGTCATGGAGCTTTTGTCCCCTGCCAAGCTGAATTTGGGACTTTGGCTTTTAGGAAAACGCAAAGATAACTACCACGAGATTTTTACCATCTTTCAGGCTATAAACCTCTTTGACAGAATAGAGATTTTAGAAAAAGGTCCCCTGCGGGTTGAAACCTCCAAAGGCATACCCCAAGAGGAAAATTTGGTTTATAAGGCTCTAAGGCTCATGGAAAGAGCCCTAGGCACCGACTTAGAGGTACAGGTTTACATAGAAAAGGTTATCCCGATAGGCGGAGGCTTGGGTGGCGGTTCATCTAATGTGGCAACCGTTTTAATGGGTGTCAACAAACTCTTGGGTGAACCCCTGAGCTTTGAAGAGTTAAAAGCTATAGCTTCTGCGGTCTCATCCGATGCAGTATTCTTTTTGTACGGTGGTTCTGCTGTGGGTACTGGTAGAGGGGAAAAGATCCAGCCTATTGACCTTCCCAAGTTTAAGTTTGTGGTGATCTATCCGGGGGTAGCGGTCTCCACTAAGAGAATCTACTCCCTGGTGGGTGAAAAACAATTGACACCTAACTTGGACCGTGATAAAATAATAAATTGCTTAGTAAGGGGTGAGCTCAAGGTTCTGGAGAACAGGTTGGGTGAGCTGTGTGCGGAAGAGGTGCCCCAAGTGGGCGAAGTGGTTAGGTTCTTGAGGAGTGTGGGTAAGAGACCTCTGGTTAGTGGAAGTGGTTCCTGTGTATTCTTTGTGGGAGAGCTGGAAGAGGATCTAAGAAGGGCTTGTCAGCTGAGAGGTTGGCAAGTCTATGAGGTGGAAAGCTTGGGGTGTAGCTCAACTGGCAGAGCACCGGACTTTGGATCCGGGGGCTCCTGGTTCGAATCCAGGCACCCCAGCTTTCCCATCCCATAAAAACTAAGAGGTTGGATTATGATAGGTTCTATTAAACTTTTGACTGGTACCAGCAATCAAAATCTGGCAAAGGAAGTTTCTGAGTATTTAAACATCCCCCTCTCTGATGCGATCGTCTCACGTTTTAGCGACGGAGAGGTAAGGGTTCAGATAAACGAGTCTATGAGGGGCGAGGATGTTTTTGTGATCCAGTCCCTCTGCCCTCCCATAAACGAGAGCATAATGGAACTCCTTCTCATCTTGGATGCCATAAAGAGGGCTTCCGCTGGTAGGATTACCGCGGTGATACCTTATTATGCCTACGCAAGGCAGGACAGAAAGGACAAGCCGAGGGTTCCCATAAGCGCAAGACTTTTGGCAGACCTTATAACGGTTGCTGGTGCCCAAAGGGTGGTGGTGGTAGATTTGCACTCTCCTCAAATTCAGGGGTTTTTTAACATACCCGTTGATAATTTACACGCATTGGGCGTTCTTTATGATTACCTCAAGGATAAGGTGGATGGTGATACGGTGGTGGTTTCTCCCGACGCGGGAGGTGTAGAAAGGGCAAGGCTACTTGCCAACAAAATAGGTTGCCCCATAGCCATAATCTACAAAAGAAGACCCGAACCCAATGTGGCGGAGGTTCTTGACATAATAGGGGATGTAAAGGGTAAAAGGGCTATAATCGTTGATGACATAATAGACACCGCGGGTACCGTGTGTGCTGCCAGTGAGCTATTGCTTTCAAAGGGTGCCAGTAGGGTGGATGTGGTTGCTACCCATGGGCTGTTGTCCGGTCCTGCGGTGGAAAGGCTGAGGAAATCGCCCATAGAAGAAGTGGTTGTAACCAACACCATACCAGTAGAACACAAAAATCTTGAAAAGCTCAGGGTTGTATCCATAGCTCCCCTCATAGGGGAAGCCATAAGAAGGATCCACGAAGGAGAATCTGTTAGCATGCTATTTACATAAAGGAGGAAAGCATGAAAAGGATAGAAGTTAAGCTAATTCCCAGAACACTCGGACGCAAAAGTGAGAGAAAGCGAATGAGAAGAGAGGGTTATATCCCTGTAGAGATCTATGGCAAGGGAGTAGAAAACGCCCACGCATACATGAGCCTGAAGGACTTTTTGGCTTTGCCTCACGGTGAGACTTTTCTGATTGTGGCGGATTTGAACGGCGACAAAAGGGTGTGCTTTTTGAAGGAGGTTCAATACGGTTGGCTCGGAGATAATCCCATCCACATAGACCTTTACGATATTTCTAAGGTCAAGGAGATAGACATAGAGGTGCCCATAGAGTTCGTGGGCGTACCGGAGGGTGTAGCCTTGGGTGGAACCTTTGAGGTGGTTCTCTCTACTCTTACCGTAAGGGCAAGCGTGGAAAACATACCCGACAAGATCGTAGTGGATGTTAGCAAGTTGGGGCTTGGAGACTCTTTGCACGTTAGGGATATACAACCTCCGCCTAACTGTATCATACTAGACAACCCCGAGGAGGTGGTGGCGGTAGTCTTAGAGCCAGAAGCGGAAGAGACAACCACTGAAGAAACTACCACCACCTAATGATAAGGCTTTTGGTAGGTCTTGGAAACCCGGGGAAAAAGTACGAAAGAACCCGGCATAATGTGGGCTTTATGGTGGTGGATGAGTTCTTAAAAAAACTGAGGGTGAAGGACTACAGGGAAGAGTGTCTTTCTCATCTTTATAGGGTTAAGGTTTTTGATAGGGAGGTTTTGGTGGCAAAGCCACAAACCTACATGAACAACTCGGGGCTTGCGGTTTTAAACATCCTTGAAGAATACGAAATCCATCCAGAGGAGATGATGGTAATTTACGACGACTTGGACCTACCCTTGGGTAGGATACGCCTACGTCTCGAGGGCAGTAGTGGAGGTCATCATGGCGTTGAGTCTATAATAAAGGAAATAAAGTCCGAAAACTTTGTAAGGCTTAGAATAGGCATAGGAAGACCCAAGGATAAAAACAAGGTGGTGGAGTATGTGCTCTCTCCCTTTTCTCCCGAGGAGGAGCCCTTGCTGTATGCGGTTTTAAGCAGGGCTTGTGAGTGTATCCTCAGATGCCTTGAAACCTCTCCCCAGGACTCCATGTCCTTTTGCAACGCACCGCTGGAATAAATCATTTTTAATAAAGCCCGCCCTCCCCTCCCCAGTAAATTTATTCAGAAGGTGTAAGACGCATTTATGTAGAAAGTTCTCCCAGGCTCTGGCACCTTAACACCAGTTGCGAAAGGATCTCTCTGGTAGGACAGATATTCATAGTACTTTTTGTCAAATACGTTGTCAATGCCCGCGTTAATAGTAAATCCTTTGAAATTCCCGCCCACTTTAACATTTACCACACCATAACCGGAAGTTCTTTGCTCATTTAGGTCCGTATCTACCCTGTACTGAGTTGCAGACAGGATCGTTTCCACCTCTCCAAAATACATGCCTTTGTCGTACCGAAGGGCGAGCCTTGTTTTAAGAGGTGGAATTTCTGCAACTCTGGAGCTTCTTATGTTTTTCTCGGGTTTAGTTTCCTTCCTTGCCTGCACATAGGACATTCCACCAAAGAGAAAGAGTTCTTGAGTTAGAGAGAGCCTTAAATCCACCTCACCACCGAAGAATTGGGCGTCTACGTTTTCATAAGAGCGTGCTCTATTGTTCCCAGTACCCGAAGTATTTCTAATTATGTCTTGGTCATGAACTGTTATGTAGTCCTGCACATAGCTGTAAAAGGCTGTTGCTTTTATGAGGGCCTTGTCGGTGGAGTGTTTTATGCCCAGGTCAAGCTCCGTATTTTTGGATGGCTTGAGTTCCGGATTTCCTACCCAGTCCCGCATCGGGCGTCTTAATGCAAAGTATCTTTCCTGCGCGTCTGGCACTCTTACCGAGTGGCCCAAACCTACAAACAGTTCAGTGTCCTTTTGAAGTTCGTAAAAGAGCTGTACGTTTCCAGAGGGATATGTGTCTGTTTTTGATGTGCTTCTGGTGTTTTGATAAGCATAGTACAAGTTTGTGTTTGCTTTTGAGCTGTCTGCTTTGGTTTTTGTGGTGTCAAGCCTTAGCCCTGCTACCAATCTCAACCTGTCCGAAAGGTTCTTTTTGTATTCACCGTAAAGACCAAAGCTTTCAGTATCCACATCGGGTATTGAGGACTGAGAAATCCCCAGCGCCTGTAGGAAGGTGACAGCATCCCAGTTTCTCTTGTAAGCCTCAAAACCTAATGTGAGATCACCAAGGTTAGCTTCAAGCCTGCCTCCGTATGCTTTTGATTCGGCATCCGTTCGCATATACATACCAGTTCTGAATCTACTATCCATTAAGTGGTCTACTTTTGTATAGTAGAAGTGAAACTTTAGGCTTTTTAGCATGTCTGATATTCCATCTATTTGGTAGTTCATGTTAAACCTATCTGTCTTATCGTAGATGGCGTCCATATGAAGGTAAGGGTAAAGGACGTGTCTTGCGTCCTGTTTTGTATAAGAAAACTCTACGCTGTGGTTTTCAATGGGTTTAAAGCCAAGTTTAGTCCAGTATGTGTTTATCTCAAAGGCTTTTGAGTTTATAAACTGGGGCATGTATGGGCGCGGTGAGTTGTTGGCAGATTCGGTAACCCTTCTTCCATCTCCATCTTTGTAAGGTTTAGAATACCTGTAAGAGTAGCCCACAAGGATGCCAAGCCTGTCATCTGCATAAGAAACCACCGGAGAGAGGTTGATAAAGTTAAAGGAACCGGCAGATGCGTTGAGTTTTAAGTGAAAGCCTTTTTCAGGCTTCTTGGTGATTATGCTTACAAGCCCTGCCATAGACCCTTGATGTCTTACGTCAAAAGGTCCTTTAATAATCTCTATCCTCTCCACTTGTGAAAAATCCACATGAAATGCGGGCGGGTCCATTCGGTTGGGACATGCAGCGTACACTCTATCATCGTCTATTAGCACGTTTATGTTGTCCCTGTAAAATCCTCTGAGGACCACATCGTTTGCTATTCCGCCCTTCCTTACTTTCCAGATACCTTCCAGTTTTGTAAGGGCTTCTCCCACATCCTTTGCAGAGCTTTCCCTTATCTCTCTTATTTCCAAGCTGTCTTTGAACGTCTCCTTCTTAGCCTTTAGCTCCACCTCTTTTAGCAAAATCTCCTAGGCGTAGCCAAAAGATACTATGGCGGTCAGCAAAAATGCCTTCTTTACGTCTTGCCTCCTTTGTTAATACTGTCATTATTTTACGTTAATTTCAGTTTAAAGTCAAGTTTAATTAACACACAGAAGTCTTGGCGGATTTTTATGGAAGGGAAGTTGCATATAAAATTTTTCTCTGTGAGGGAGAAGGACTTTTCCCACTTAGAGCTATGGAAGGTCTTTGAGAGGCTCAAGGGATACTTCAATTCAAAGGCAACGGAGAAATTCTTGCAAACTCTAAAACCTTACACAGATGTGGAAGGGCTAAGGCAAGAAATTCAGCTGGTGGAGGACTTTCTTGCGGTGGAGGAATCTTTGACTCTTTATCCCTTTGGAGACATAGAGCCCTATGTAAAAAAATCCGTCCTGCAGGATGCAACCCTCAGCTTGGAGGAAATATTAGAGATATACAAAGTTATAAAACTCATAAGGGATGCAAGAAAAGCCCTTGGTGCCCATGTGCCCCTTAGGAAGGGTTTGGGAAACCTTCTAAAAACCCTCTATCACTTTCCGCAGATAGAAGGCATCATAGAGAGCACCATAGACCAGAGGGGCTTTGTTAAAGACAGTGCCAGCCAAGAGTTAGCAACCATCAGAAAGAAGATCAGGGATTTAGAAAAGGAGGTCACCAAAAGGTTGGAAAACATCCTCAACCGTCCCGATGCAGACAGGCTTCTCTCAGATAGGATCATAACCATAAGGAACAACCGCTATGTTTTGCCCGTAAAGACTACGGAGATCAACAAGATCGTAGGCATAGTGCATGGCACTTCGTCTTCCGGATACACCACCTACTTGGAACCTCACAGTGTGGTGGAATTAAACAACCGCCTTGTAGTATTGAAGGAAGAGGAGGAAGAGGAGGTCAAAAAGGTTCTAAAGCGGATCACCTCCTACATAGGAGAGTTCAGCTCAAAACTTATGTCTGCCTACTACACCCTGCTAAAGCTGGATTACCTAAAGGCGGTAGCCCGCTTTAGCAAGGAGATAGGGGGCAAGTTTCCAAAGCTTTCGAATGCTAAGATTTTTTTAAAGTCCGTCAGGCATCCCCTTTTGGTATTCACCAAGGACTATGTGGTGCCTATAGACATAAAGATTGAGGGTAAGAAAGGGCTCGTCCTTACTGGTCCCAACACGGGGGGAAAGACGGTAGCCCTAAAGACCCTTGGGCTGTGTGCCCTCATGTTCCAGCTTGCATTGCCCATCCCTATAGAGGAGGGAGAGTTGCCGGTTTTTGAAGGCATATACACAGACATAGGAGATGAACAGAGCATAGAGCAGAACCTTTCTACCTTTTCTGCTCATGTCTCAAACTTGGCAGAGTTTTTACCACTGGTTAATGAAAAAAGCTTGGTGCTTTTGGACGAGCTGGGTGCAGGCACGGACCCCATGGAGGGTTCTGCCCTGAGCATAGGTGTCCTCGAGTATTTAAAGGACAAAAATGCCTATGTCTTTGCCACAACACACCATACACCCGTCAAGCTTTACGCTTTGGAATCTGATTACTACACACCCGCCAGCGTGTCCTTTGACAAAGAAACCTTAGAGCCCACATACCATATTCTTTACGACGCAGTAGGTAGCAGTATGGCCTTTGAGATCGCCAAAAGGTTTGGTATGCCAGAAGAGGTTTTGGAATATGCCCGCAAGAAGATGCCCGCAGAGTTTGAAAGATTCTCAAAGGCTAAGGAAGACTTAGAAGAGCTAATAAAGGAATATCAGAAAAAGCTAAAAGAAGTGGAGCAGGCAAAGGAAGAGTTGGAAAGAATGAAGGCGGAATATTCGTCCTTGCTTGCCCTTTCGGAGGAGGTCAAGGAAAAGGCTTACAGGGAGGGAATGTCTCGGGCTTTGCAGTATTTACAGGAGATAGAAAGAGAGGCGGAGGAGCTTTTAAAAAGCGCAAGGGAAAGGCAAAAGATAAAGCAGTTTGTTAAGGAAAAAAAGCAAGAGGTCATGAAAGAACTGAAGGAGGAACCGGTAAAGGTGGGCGATTGGGTGGAGTTTATGGGCTCAAAGGGAAGGGTTCTGGAGGTAAGGGAGGACAAAGTGCAAGTGTCCTTTGGTGGTGTAAAGGCTTGGGTGGAAAAACAAAAGCTAAAGAAAGCACCTCCACCCGTAGTAGAGCAGGAGGAATACTCCATTGAAGTTAACAAAAGATTTCCCACAGAGATAAATCTAATAGGACTTAGCACGGAGGAAGCCCTTTATAAACTTGAGGCCTTCTTGAAGGAGGCCAAGGCACTTGGGATAAAGAGCGTAAAGGTTATCCACGGCACTGGAGTTTTGAAAAGGGTGGTGGAGGACTTTTTGGAAGGTTCAGATTTAGTAGTTTTTCGTAGGGAGGGATACCCAAGGGAAGGGGGAGCGGGTGTCTCGGTGGTCTTTTTGGAAAAGCCATGAAGCCAAAGCTTAGAAATAGGACTTTATCTACCAAGCTTTTTCTTTGCTATCTCCGCTTCCTCCGAAAGAGGGAATTCCCTCAGGATTGCCTCGTAATATTCCTTTGCCTTCTCGTTGTTTCCCTGTGCTTCGTAGAGCCTTGCCAACTGTAAGTAAACAGAGGGCAGTTTGTTGCAATCCACCATTTCTCCCCTTTTGCACCTTTCTTCCAAGGTGCGCCACACCGCCTCCGCTCTAGCATTATCTCCCAAATCTCTATAAATAATACCTAGCCAAAGGTATGCGTTATCCGTAAGAGGAGTCTTTGGATTTTTTCTTATGAACTCAATAAACTTCTCCTTTGCCTGATTTAGCTGTCTTAGGTTGTACAGGTCAAGGGCGGACTTGTATTCCTTTTCGTAGTCGGAAGAAGTAGCCTCTACACCTCTTTGTCCTTCTTGGGGTTGCGTTCTAGGCTGTCCTTCTACCTTTGCAGGTTGGGATTTGGGTGCACTTTCTGGCTTTGATGGGGTATACTGTGGTGAACTGGTTCTCCCCTCTACCCTCAATCTTTCCATCTCAAGCCTTAAGCTTGCCAAATTCTGTGATAGGGCATCCACTCTCTCTTCAGTCTTTATCTGCTGGGCTCTAATGGTTTTCTGCTCTTCCTCCAGTTTTTCTATACGTCTGTTGATCTGGGCTAATCTGGCGTTTAACTCCTCTTGGGTAACTGCACCGCAGGAAGAAAGTAAAAAGCAAAGGAAAAGAATATTCTTTCTCATAGAACTTTATTTTAAACTATTTGCTATGTTTGAAGAGTTTTTAGCCTTCAGGTTCAAAGATGGTAAACTCCAGCCTATAGCACATCCGCACCTGCCAAGCTTTGAAAGCCTTCTCTTTATAGATAGGCAAAAGGAGGAGCTTAAAAGAAATACCCTACAGTTTGTAAAAGGCTATCCTGCCAACGATGCCCTCCTTTGGGGAGACAGGGGAACAGGAAAGTCCTCCCTTGTGAAATCTATGCTAACACTCTTTGGCAAAGAAGGATTGAGGCTCATCCAAGTTTATAAGGCTCAGGTGGAAGACCTATCACAGCTCTACGAACTGCTCAGAGACAGTAAAAAACGCTTTATTCTCTTCTTTGATGACCTTTCCTTTGAACCTGAGGAAGACCAATACAGGCTTTTAAAGTCCATGCTGGATGGGGACGTAGAAGAAAGGCCGGAAAACATACTGGTGTATGCTACATCCAACCGCAGGAACATTGTAGCAAACAGGGAAAGGGATGGAAAGTTCCCAGAGGAAGACCACAGAGAGATGATATCGTTGGTGGAAAGGTTTGGGCTTAGGCTTGGCTTTTTCTCCTTTGACAAAGCACAATATCTAGAGATCGTGAAGGCTTACGCAAGGGAGAGGGGAATATCTATTCCTCAGCAGGAGTTGGAAGAAAGGGCGCTCCTTTGGGCTACCGAAAGGGGCAGTTTTTCCGGAAGGACCGCTTACCAGTTTATAAAAGATCTGGAGGGAAGGCTAAGGCTTAGCCAAACCTTCCCGTCACATAGTCCTCCGTGAGCTTTTCGTCGGGCTTGGTGAATATCTTTTCTGTGGGGTTGAACTCTATGAGCTCACCTAAATACATAAAGCCCGTATAGTCGGATATTCTCGCAGCCTGTTGCATGTTGTGGGTGACGATCACTATGGTGATCTTCTTTTTGAGTTCCACTATGAGCTCCTCTATTTTGGCGGTGGATATGGGGTCCAAGGCGGAGGTGGGCTCGTCAAAAAGTAAAACTTCTGGCTCCACTGCAATAGCCCTGGCTATACATAGCCTCTGCTGTTGTCCTCCCGAGAGGGAGAAGGCACTGTCTTTGAGCCTGTCTTTGACTTCGTCCCAGAGGGCAGCGTCTTTTAAGGCCTTTTCCACTCTGTCCTTTAGCTCGGTACCCTTTATACCCTTCAGTCTTAGACCAAAGGCTACATTGTCAAAAATGGACATGGGGAATGGTGTGGGCTTTTGGAAGACCATACCCACTCTACTTCTGAGTTCTATGACATCCATGTTGAATATGCTTTCGCCGTCAAGGAGGATATCTCCCTCGTATCTGTTGCCAGGATACAGGTCATGCATACGGTTAAGACATCTCAGAAGGGTGGTCTTTCCACAGCCGGAGGGTCCAATGAGGGCGGTTACCTTCCTGTCGTATATGGGCATGTTTATGTTTTTGAGGGCTTGGTTGAAACCGTAATAGAAGTTGAGGTTTTTAACTTCCATGCGGGTCTTTAAAGCGGTCTGAGTCTCTATCATAGTTTATCCTCCTTTCTTACCTGCTATGGAGCGCACTATATAAAAAAGAGGTTCAAGTAGGTTTCTGTGGAGTAAAACCTTTGCCCATATGGAAAGCAGCAGGACTCCCATGGTTAGTATAAATGCCGCAGCCCAAGCTTGTTGGTGCCAGTAGTGGTAAGGCCCCATTACGTAGTTGAACATGGTTACAGTCAAGGATGCCATCGGGTCCCTAAGGTCAAAGGTCAAAACGTTGTTGTTGAAGGAGGTAAAGAGCAAGGGTGCAGTTTCTCCTGCAATACGGGCAACGCCAAGGATCACACCCGTCATTATTCCCACCTTTGCCGCCCTCATGACCACATCCTTTATAACTTGCCATTTGTAAGCTCCCAGAGCGTATGCCGCTTCTCTCATTTCTTTTGGGACCAACTTTAGCATCTCGTCGGTGGTGATGGCAATAACGGGTAGCATCAAGAGTGCCAAGGCAACCGCACCAGAAAAGCCGTTAAAGTGTCCTACGGGTTTTACCAGTACCGCATAAACCACCGCACCCATCAAGATTGAAGGGGTGCTAACCATTATGTCTGTGATCTGTCTGATGGTCATGAAGAACTTGCTGTTCCTTCCGTATTCCGCAAAGTATATACCAGCCATTATGCCCATGGGAACCCCTATTACGGTGGCAAGGGAGGTGATGATCAGGTGTCCCACAAAGGCAGGTCTTAGACCTCCACCCTCCTGACCTGGTGGTGTGGGGTCCAAATAGATAAGCTCTGGACGAAGATACTTAAAGCCATTTATAAAAAGACTGCCAAGGATCCAAAAGAGCCAAAAAATTCCATAGACGGCGGTAAGGAAGGATACAAAAAGCATAAAGTTGCTAAAGAGCTTTCTGCGGGTTTTCCTGCTCATGTCTTCCACCTCTTTTCAAGCCTTAGCACCATAAACTTGGCAATACCGAGCATGGTAAAGGAGACCAAGTAGAGCAACAGCCCCACATAGTAGAGGGCGGAAAGATAAATATCCGTGTCTGCTTCTGTGAATTGGTTTGCCAGGGCAACGGTTATGGTGGTGAAAGAGTCTAAAAGAGACTTGGGGATCTGTGGGTTATTTCCTGCCAAAAAGGTCACCGCCATAGTCTCTCCCAGAGCCCTTCCTGCGGACAGAATTAAACCGCCCGCTATGCCCGATGCGGTGTAGGGAATTACCACCTGCCTTATAACCTCCCACTTGGTAGCCCCAAGCCCGTAGGCGGACTCCTTCATTATGGGAGGGACCATGTTAAAGGCATCCCTCACAACAGAAGCCATAAAGGGTATGATCATTATGGAGAGCACAAGACTGGTGGTCAATACATCAACGCCGGTGGGCGCACCCTGAAAGAGCTTTCCTATGAGGGGCACATCTCCCAGATTGTCTTGGAGCCAAGGCTCCACTTTGGTTGCCATTATGGGAGTAAGGATAAAAAAGCCCCAAAGTCCGTATATGATGCTTGGAATGGCTGCCAAGAGTTCCACCGCAGTGGAGACTATGGGTTTAAACCATTTGGGTGCCAGCTCGGTGATGAATATGGCTATACCTATGGCAACGGGTGCGGCGATGAGCATAGAGAGAATGGTGCTAACCACCGTACCAAAGATCATGGTGGCGGCGCCAAAGTCCTCTTGCACAGGGTCCCAGTTGGTGTAGGTCAAAAAGTGTATAAAGCCAAACTTCTCTATGGCGAGCCTTGCT
>WYEK01000088.1 GCA_009903855.1 Thermocrinis sp. | reverse complement strand
GATCTCAATTATACAAAAGTAGAGCTTAACACCTTTTACTTCATTCCCATAACCACAAACTTAAACCTGAGCTTCAAGGTCTCTGGAGGCTCCGCTTGGGGCTCGGTGCCCATATTTGACAGGTATTTTTTGGGTGGATTAACCAACCTAAGAGGCTACTCTTACGAGGAAGTGGGAAGTCCAACGGATGGAAAATCCTATGTTTTTGGTAGGATGGAGCTGGAGGTATCATTGAAGGGTTCTTTTGTTTTTGTACCTTTCTATGATGTGGGAGGGGTGGGAGAATCTTCCAACCGACTGCCGAGAGACATAAAACACAGCTTTGGCTTTGGAGGTGGCGTAAAAACACCCGTAGGACCCATAAGATTAGACTTAGCCTTTCCCGGAGAGAAGGACTTTTTAAAAAAGTTCAAACTTTATCTGTCTGTTGGATATATCTACTGACCACACCTTCAAGGAATTTCAAAAACTCATCCCGAATGTCACTTCTCTTTAAGGCAAACTCCACAAGGGTAGTTAGATATCCTAGGGGTGTTCCGGTATCATACACCTTTGCGTCTATCTTCAGGGCATAAACCACTTCTTCTTCAAGCAAAAGCCTTATGGCATCTGTTAGTTGTATCTCTCCCCCTTTGCCGGGTGGTGTGATCTTTAGTTTTTCAAAGATTTTTGGGGTAAAAAGGTATCTACCAACTATGGCAAGGTTTGAGGGTGCCTCCTCCTCTTTTGGCTTTTCTATAAGGTCATCTATGAGGTATATATCTTCCTCTATTAGTTTTCCATCCACTATGCCGTATTTGCTTACATCTTTTCTATCTACCTCGAATACCGCTACTACGCTTTTGCCAAACCTTTCGTATATTTCCAACATGCGTTTTATTACGTTTTTTTCACCTTCAATAATCACATCACCCAAGGCCACTATGAAAGGCTCGTTTCCAACTACGGGTTCAGAGACAAGAACCGCATGACCAAGACCTAACTGTTCCTTTTGCCTCACGTAGATTGGGTTTGTGAGCCTGCTAATTTCCCTTATGTTTTTCAAAAGTTCTTCTTTGCCCATCTGTTCTAGGTGTTTTTCAAGGTCTGTGTTTATATCAAAGTGGTGTTCAATGGGTCTTTTGTGTCTTCCTGTAATAAAGATTATATTTTCCACGCCCGCATGTAGGCACTCTTCCACTATGAACTGGATAACTGGCTTGTCAATGATCGGGAACATCTCTTTGGGCATAGCTTTGGTAGCTGGTAAGAACCTCGTCCCCCACCCCGCCACTGGCAAAACCGCTTTTCTTATCATAAATTTTTATTCTAACACGGGAGGTGGAAAAATGGTAGAAAACTTGGTAAAAAATTTAGCAAAATTTGTTGAAGGTGGTTTGTCTGTGGAGCTTTACGATGGCAGGGTTATTGGAGATGGTAAATGCAAAGTTGTGGTGAAGGACCCAAAGGCTGTAAGGGATATAATCAGGGACCCAGAGATGGGCTTTGGTGAGCATTATATGAAAGGAAACATTCAGATAATCGGAGACTTGGAAAAGTTCCTCTGTGGTTGCATGAAGTATTTGGAGGATGAGGGAGAAAAGCTAAGGTTTATGCCACTCAGATCCCTATTAAAAATATTAGGGCTGTTGAAGTTTGTAGAAAAGAAAGAAGTTCAAAGGCACTACGACCTTGGCAACGACTTTTACAGTCTTTGGCTTGACAGTTCTATGACTTACTCCTGTGCTTTTTTTAAGTCTCCCGATTGCACCTTAGAGGAGGCGCAAGAGGAAAAAAGAAGGATCATATACGAAAAGCTACAACTATCGGAAGGGGACAGGCTTTTGGACATTGGATGCGGGTGGGGTTCTATAATCCTTGAGTCCGCCAAGCTTTATCCGATAACTGCTGTAGGAATAACCCTTTCAAAAAATCAGTACGAGTATGTAAAGGAAAGGATAAAACAGGAGGGACTTAAAGGTAGGGTAGAGGTTTATCTAATGCATTATGAAGACCTTCCCAAGTTAGGTTTAAAGTTCAACAAGGTTGTTTCCGTTGGCATGTTTGAACATGTGGGTAAGGGAAGGCACAGAAAGTTCTTTGAGGTGGTGTCAAAAATAATGGAAGATGGTGGACTGTTTTTGTTACATACCATAGGGAAGGTTCATCCTTCTTCGCAGAGCAGGTGGATAAGAAAATACATATTCCCCGGTGGCTACCTCCCATCCATAGAGGAAGTACTAAGGGCAGTAAGGCACTTAGACTTTAACCTGATTGATATAGACGATTGGAGGCTTCACTACTACTTTACCCTTAAGGAGTGGCTAAGAAGGTTTTACTCTGTGGGTGATTATGTTAAAGAGAAATATGGAGAAGAGTTTTTTAGAAGGTGGGAATTGTACTTGGTGGCATCCGCAGTTTCCTTTTACAACGGTAGCAATCATCTCTTCCAGTTTCTCTTTTCCAAGGGTGTTGTCAATAACTATCCAGTTATGAGGAGGAGCTTCCTTCAGCCTTTGTTGATGGCTTGAAGTTCTCCGAGCCCGCTTCTTAAAAACTCCCTCACAAAGGGATCTTGGCTTTCCAGAACCTCCTGTGGTGTGCCTATTAAAACAACCTCACCTTCCTTTAGGATCATAATTCTGTCTGAAATGGTGAAGGCGGAGACCATGTCGTGGGAGACTACCAGGGCGGTGGATGAGGTTTTGTCTCTAAGCTCTTTTATTAGGTTGTCTATCAACCTACTCGTTATAGGGTCTAAGCCAGAGGTAGGTTCGTCGTAGATCACCAGCTTGGGCTGTGTAGCTATAGCCCGGGCTATTCCTACCCTTTTTTTCATACCGCCAGAGAGTTCAGAGGGATAAAGCTCAAGGGTCTGTTCCTCCAAACCCACCATCTTTAGGTAAGTGAGGGCTATTTCTTTTAGTTCTCCCTCTTTCATGTTAGAATGTTCTAAGTAATAAAAAACAACATTCTCCCAGACCTTCAGACTGTCAAAAAGGGCTGCACCTTGAAAAACGTAGCCGATCTCTTTCCTTAGACCATTTAGCTCCAATGGATTTATTTGGGTTATTTCTTTCCCAAAGACCTTTATGCTTCCGCTGGTGGGCTTTAACAGCCCCACTATGCACTTGGTGATTGTAGTTTTACCGCTTCCGCTACCACCGAGTATGGTAAATATCTCGCCCTTATTAATCTTAAAGAAGACATTCTTTAAAATGTGCCTACCTTCTATGATTAAGTTAAGGTTTTCCACTTCTACCACTGGTTCCATAACCTCTTATAGTATAATATTTCCCATACGTCGGGTGAGAAATTCAAAGAAGCTGTAAATCTCTTAGGAAAAAAGCTTTGGCAAGGAGGGGGCTTATAATACCCCCAAACCCCACCAAGGAGGTAATAACATGAAAAATCACCTCTATAGTTTATACCAAATGATCCTACAGTCCCTAACTTTCTACCTTGGAGTTGATCAGGAAAAGAAAAAGGCAGGCAGACCTCCAAAAGTCTCTGACCTCCAACTCTGTGCCCTGTTTATCCTATCCTATATCACAAACACTCCCGTCTTCACACTGGCTAAATCTTT
>WYEK01000117.1 GCA_009903855.1 Thermocrinis sp. | reverse complement strand
GCGTAGTTTCCTCTTATGGCGATGTCTGTGTCCTTTACCTCAATGCCAAGCCCAAGGGCCTCAAGGATACCCCTTCCTATCTGATACTCAAGGGGGTCGTAGCCAAAGATGCCCAAGTGTCCGGGACCACTGCCGGGTGTGATGCCGTAATCCACCGGGATATGAAGACCAAGGGCACTTTCCTTTGCCAAGCTATCAAGGTTCGGCGTGTGGGCAAGCTCAAGCTCCGTTTTGCCATCCTTTACAGGAAGTCCACCAACCCCATCAAGGACTACAAGCAAAATCTTGCTGTTGTTTTTCTGAATAAGTTTTTCAAGCATGATTATAATTTTAAACACTATGGACCCCAAGATCTATCTTCCTCCCTCAATGGGTTACATGCAAGAATACACAAAGGACAAAAAGAAGCTTGCCCAGGAGTTTGAGGCGATTCTGTTGAAGGAGGTTTTGAAGGAAGGCTTCAAAGGATTTATGAACAATAAAAGCTTTCAGGAAAGGTTGTACTACGATGCCTTTTTGGAGAACTTGAGCAGGCACTTAGCCCTCAATGGAGGCGTGGGCATAGCCCAGTTCATCCTCAAAAACTTAAAGGATTGAACTATCTATCGGAACTGCTTAGATACTTGCTCAACCCTTCAAAGATCTTCTCTGGCTCCACCTTGTACTCTCCCCTTTCTAACTTTGCCTTTATCTCTGAAACTTTGCTTTCCAGTTCTGAAAGGTCGGGTTGTGGCCTGCTCTTTGCTATTTCTGAGAGCTCAACCTTTACCGCTTCTTGTTCTTTAACCTCTGCAGTCTTTTCCCTGCTATTCCTCTCTTGCTCAAGGATATTGTTTACCAAGTTCCATAGGTCTACCCTTTCTATCATGGCTTTGAATATATTATCGTATTTTTTAAGGGAAGTTTAAGCCAAAGATGGACAGCGTGGAAAAGGCAAAAAAACTCATAGAGGAGCTAAAGGAGAATAACCATCTCAAGCTTAGAAGGAGCTTCGGAGTAGGGCTGTATCTTTTTAACCTTCTGAAAAACAGACTTTCAAACAGCCATTTGGAGCTTTTAAAAAAGTTTGACGCCATGCCCTTTCCCAAAAAGGTTGCCATACTTCAGGAGATAGAGCAGGCCTTAAACAAGGAGGAGCTCGTTCCAACAGTTTCTTTTGATGGGTATCCCAAAAAGCCCATAGAGAAGTTTTTTATCCCCATTGAAAGCTTGAAGGTTTTAGACTCAAAGGAAAAGAAGCTTTTAAAGTCTTTGAACATAAAAGACCTGTACTCTGCCCTTTGGTATGTGCCCGTAAGGTACGAGGACCGAAGGCTAAACACATCCATAAAAACCTCCATTCCCGGAAAGGCAGTGGCCCTGCGGGTCAAGGTGGTGGAAAGTTCATGGGAGCCAGAGGCCAAGTATCCCATCTCCGTGCTATGTGAAGACGGCACCGGCTACCTTAGCCTAAAATACAGGTTTAAGGACAAAAGGGTGCTCTTAAGGTTCAAAAAAGGTACAGAGCTTATAGTCTACGGAAAGCTCATGGAGTACAAAGGAGAAAAGTATATGGTCCATTCGGAACTGCTGAAGGAAGAGGAGGCTGGCAAAGTTCTGCCCTTTTATAACATAAGGGTAAAGTCTGCGGAAAGCATGTCTGCCAAGCTAAGGCACAAGAAGGTAAGACAAGCCATTCAAAAGCTGTTGGAATACCTACGATATATGCCCGAATACTTACCCGAGGAGCTTTTAAAAAAGCATAACCTTTACAGACTGCCAGAAAGTCTGTATTTCTTGCATGCTCCCCATCAGTGGGATGAAAGGTTAAACAGTTGGGACACACCAGCACACCATCGGTTGATATACGAAGACCTTCTTCTCTTCCAGCTTGCCCTCCAGCTTAAAAGGAGGGAGATAAAATCCCTAAGGGCGCCAAAGCTTTTGAGGGCAGAGGAGCACATACAGGAGTTTTTAAAGAGTCTCCCCTTTGAGTTAACCCAAGCCCAGCTCAGGGTCCTAAGAGAGATTTTGGAGGATGTAAAGCAAGAAACACCCATGAACCGGCTTTTGCAAGGAGATGTGGGAAGTGGAAAAACGGTGGTTGCAATGGCTATCTCCTACGCCTTTGCCAAGGAGGGTTATCAATCCGCCATAATGGTACCCACTGAAATACTGGCTTACCAGCACTATGAGAACTTTAAAAGGTTTTTAGAACCTCTTGGCGTTAAGGTGGGACTTCTTACTTCTTCGGTAAAAACCGCCCAAAGGAGGAGCCTGCTGAGGCATATAAGAGAGGGCAACATACAGGTGGTAGTAGGAACCCACGCACTCATACAGGAAGGTGTTATTTTTAAGAACTTGGGTTTTGCAGTGGTTGATGAACAGCACCGCTTTGGTGTTTTGCAGAGGAAAAGGCTCCTTGAAAAGTCAGAAGAATTCTTTCCCCATCTTCTTGTAATGTCTGCCACACCCATTCCGAGGACCCTTGCCCTTTCCCTGTATGGAGATTTGGACCTTTCAATAATAGACCAGATGCCCGCAGGCAGAAAGCCCGTAATCACAAGGCTGTTTTTTGAGTCCGAAATGGAAAAGGTTCTAAAGTTCATCAGGGAGGAGCTTCAAAAGGGACACAAGGCGTACGTTATATACCCTGTTATAGAAGATTCTCCTAAGCTTGAGCTAAAGTCTGCGGTAAAAGAGTTTGAGCGATGGAAAGCCCTCTTTCCCGATAGGAAGGTTCTCCTTTTACACGGAAGGCTAAAAGACGAGGAAAAGAAAAGGGTGATGGAAGAGTTCAAGCAGGATGGAGATATTCTTGTTTCCACAACGGTGGTGGAGGTGGGAGTGGATGTACCAGATGCGACGGTTATGGTGATAGAATCCGCCCACCGTTTTGGACTTTCTCAACTTCATCAACTTAGGGGAAGGGTGGGCAGGTCACAGCTTCAGTCCTTTTGCTTCCTTGTGGTTCCAGATCAGATGCGCTACGATCAAGAGAGTCTAAAAAGGCTGAAGGTTTTAGTGCAAACTAACGATGGTTTTAAAATAGCAGAAGAGGACCTGAAGATGAGGGGTCCGGGAGAGCTTTTGGGAGAGAGCCAGTCTGGATACTTTGGTTTTTGGGTAGCAAACCTCCAGAGGGAAAGGGATAGGCGCTTCCTTGAAGTGTGTAAAAAAGATGCACAGGAGCTTTTAGAAAAGGACCCATACCTTGAAAGATATCCAGAGCTAAGACAAGTGCTCTTTTACAGGTATTCGGACGCAATAATAGCACCCCCTTGACATCCTCTAAAAGGGGTATATAATGATAGATGTAAATTGGAGTTTGGGGATTAGAAACTCCCTCCCCCTCCCTCCCCAAATTTGTTTGCCCCACCGCCAGGTGGGGCCTTTGTAAAAATGAAATTCCCAGAGTTAATCCCAGCAAAGTTCTTAAGAAGGTTAAACAGGTTTGTGGGAGAGGTATCCATTGAAGGCAAAAGGGTTTTTGCACACATAAGAAACACGGGGAGGCTGACGGAGCTTTTAAAGCCGGGCAACACGGTCTTTTTGAAGGAAAAGAACTCGGGGAAGTATCCCTTTGAAGTGCTCTTGGTGGATGTGGGAAGCTC
>WYEK01000139.1 GCA_009903855.1 Thermocrinis sp. | reverse complement strand
AAGTTCCCCCCAACTCCACCACATCCGGCTTTTCCTCCTCAATAATTCTGTTTATTTCCTTTACGGAGGAAAAGAACCTGTATCCACCGATGAGCCTAAAGGAGGATAGCTCGTAAAAACGAGTCCTTCCCACCGTGTAGGTTCTGGGCTTTTTCCCGGGAACAACCACCACATGCTCCACATCCTGGTTTTTCATAAACTCTACCTTGTAGTTTATGTAGGTTTTTATGCCACCGCTGGTGGGATGATAATATGGGGTTATGTCCATAAGCTTCATACCTTCACTCCTACGCGTCCCAGAAGTTTGTTTATATAGTCTAAGTAAGTCTCCGTCAGGTCCATAGATTGGGCGTACCTTAGGGCTTCAGCGGACATGAATTCCTTCAGGCGTGGAGATTCCAGCAGTCTTCCCAGTTTTTCCACAAAATCTTCATAAGAGTGCGCTATAAATCCATTTACTCCCTCTTCCACATGTTCGTGGGACGCACCCTTGCTACTTACCACTACAGGGAGCCCGCTTGCCATAGCTTCCAAGATCACCTGTCCGTAGGTCTCTGTCTCAGAGGGGAACAAAAACACATCCGCACTGGCGTATGCCTTTGCCAGTTCTTCCCCGGTCAGATATCCCAAAAGATAAACATTCCTTGGCTTTTTCTTTTCTATTTCTTCTCTGTAAGGTCCATCCCCTACTATGATGAAGGTATCCTCCGGAAAGTTCTTAGCACAGTACAAGAAGGCATCCAAGTTCTTTTCCTTTGAGACCCTGCCCACATAGAGGACCACATTTCCCCTAACCTGCACTCCAAACTTCCTTTGGAAAAAGCCCTCTTCCCTTTTGGAGGGGTTGAACAGACTTGTATCCACACCCCTCTTGAAGACCTTGATCTTTTCCTCCTTTACTCCCTTTCCCTTTAAGAGCTTTTTGTAGGCTTCGGAGGGTACAAAGACCCTTTCGCAGGCATTGCAAAGAAGGGCAATGAGCTTGTAAGAGATGTCCATAAGTTCCCGGCTTCCTGTGTAGGTGTATGCGTAGGCAGGTATATCCGTGTGGAAGGTAAAAGTGGTGGGAAGACCCAAAGCCTTGGCAATACCAAAAGCCATAATGCCCAGAGGTCCTGGCGTGGCTATATGCACCCTTGAATAGTTCCTCAAAAGGTCCAAAAGGGTTATAAGGGTCGGCACCCGAAGTTTAAACTCCTCGTAGAAGGGCGTAGAAAACTCAAAGGCTGGCTTCAAAAGGACCAGTTTACTTTCTCTAACATCTCCATCCCAGACGGTTATTACATCCAAGGGTAGGTCATTCTTCTCCGCCAATTCCCTGATGATCCTTGAGCTTCTTGCCACACCGTTTATTTCAAAGTGTGTGTCTGTTATGTATGCAAGCCTTTCTTTTCTCTTTGGTATGATGCCAAAGCTTTTGGCAACCTCTTCTGCCTTTTTTTCTTCAACTTTTTGCCCGTAGGCTAAAAAGACGGGTGCAGAGTGAAGAATCAGGGCAAGGATGGACTCGCCAAGGGTAGAGGTGGATGGTTCTTTTAGGAGCCTCTCTAAGGCAAGCTTGGGAACCTTGTCTAAAGCTTCCTTTAGGAGGGCATGCCTTTCTGCGTTGGTGCCCAAGAAGGTCCTCAGAAAGAGTTCCGTCATTGGGTTGTTGGAGTGCATAAAGATAAAGTCCGTAAAGGGCTTTAGGGCGGAGGGAATTTTCCCCTTGTTTAGAAGAAAGTCATAACCCACCCGAGAGACCATGTTCAAAAGCCTTTCATAGCCTAGCTTTTCTGTATTTACCGAAGTCCTCCCTTCCCTCAAGGCTTGTAAAAACTCCTCCTTTGAAAGGGCTTGGGCTTCTGTCCAAGTTCTCCCCACATCCATACCGCCGTGGTCGTCAGAGCCCGCGGTAAAGGATATATAAGGTCTTGTTCTAAGGGACTTTATCTTGTACTTTTCTTCAAGCTGATGAATTTTTTCCCAACCATCCCAGAGCCTTGCCAGTTTTTCCTCCAACTCCCTTATGTTATCTCCACGGGTGCCGTTTATGACCTCCCAGTTATCAAACAGGAGGACAAACTTCTCCACCAGGGACTTGGTGATCTTTGTATCCTGCACCGAATACAAGGGGTGTGCCAAGGAGTGGGCTATGTTCTTGTCTTTTAGGTAGGCAACAAATTCATAAACATTTCCCCTCAACTTCATGAGGTCTTCGTGGGTCCTTTCATCTATGCCGTAGGCTAAAACGTGCACCTTTGCCTTTTCTTCTGGAAACTCCACCGTGTACTCACAGCTTATGAAGACCTCCGGCAGGTGGGCAATCTCCAAAACGCCATCTATGGTGTTGTGGTCTGTGATGGTTATGTAGGTCATGCCCCTTTCCTTTAGCCTTTTGTATATTTCCATGGGCTCCGTGAAGCTCTCGGGGCATCCGATCAGCTTGCTAAACCAACCACCCGGCAGGTTAGACGCCTTGGAGTGAAGGTGCAGGTCTGCTTTTGCTAAAGAGTTCCTCATAGCTAATCACCTCCCTTTCTTTTTTTACTTCCCTTAGAATGGACCTCCAAAGGACTATCTTTCTTCTGTCTCTGAAATCCCTTGTGTGCAAAGAGAGCCTCAAAACCTTTGCCTTTTTGTAAAGCTTTAGAAAGGTGGGCACAGCCATCAGGCTAAGAAAGGAAAGCACTGGTCTGTTGCTGAAGGTAATGGAAGGAGAGGGTATCTTTTCCTCGCTCTGCAGGTCCTTTATGAGATCTCTGTAGCCCACAGCCCTAAAGCCAAAGGCAGAGAGCACATCTTCCATCCATGGGTTTGAAATCCACGCAGGGGGCACAAAGAACTTTGCGGTAAGGGACAGGGATTCAAAGATGTCTAAGGCTTTTTCTATCTTTTGGTAAGTTTCTTCAATACCCCCCTCCCCAAACTCCCCTTCCCCGTAAGTGTAAAGGATCTGGGAGAGCTTTACTTTAGCTTTATGGCTGTATCCGTGCAAAACGATCTCTTGCTCCAGTGCCTTCAAAAAACCTACAAAATCCATATGTTTATAAAGAGGGTATTCTTCCATGTAGTTGGGAATGACCAAAAGGGAGAACTTATCTATTCTTAGCCTTTGCAGAAATTCCACCGCCTGATAAACTTCCTGTTTGTAGAAGGGCGACACATCGTGAATTTCTACCATGGCATACATGCTAAGGAATATGCTAATGCTTTAGTGTTAAGAAATCATTAATTTTTGACAAAAAAGGTTAACAATTTCTTAACAAAAAGGTATGCCATAAGGTGAAATAAAAAAAGGAAAAAAAAGGAAAAAAAGAGGAGGAGGCAGGAGCCCTCCCCAGGACCCTTTATAGATAGACTTCCTTGCCGTCGTTCCTTTGAACTTGAATTACAGATGGTCTTGGGACAACTACACCATCGTTAAGGTAGGGCCATTTGGTATTGGCACCGCCTTCCCCGGGATGCTGTATAGTACAGAAGAAGGTTTTGTAGTCTTCAGAGAACTCAGGACCGCATATTTCACAACCGGGCGCTCCAGAGAGGAACATCTTTAACTCTTTGGTGTATACGTTCAAAGTATATACACCATCGTTCTTGGCGAGCCTGTTGGTGCTTGGGTTTCCATCCGTCGCTATCCATACATTTCCGAGCTTGTCAAAGGCAAAGTTGTCGGGTGCGGAAATGGCGGGTGTGGTTT
>WYEK01000024.1 GCA_009903855.1 Thermocrinis sp. | reverse complement strand
GGCTATCTTAGTTTATTATTTGGGATTTATTTTTGCCAGAGGGACCACACCAGTAGGTAAGTTCTTTGGTTTGAAGATTGAAAAGGATCATATTTACGCGGTGGTCCTCTTTAGCCTACCTTTTATCGCCTTTTACCTTCTCCAGTTTAATCAAACCTTTATAAAAATCTTGGGGCTTTTTGCTTTGAGTTTATGTGTGGTAATGCCCTTCTACTTGAAAGATTCTGTTAGAGGTTAAAATTTCGTTGCTATGGTTGTACTGCTTATTTTGTTTACCTTTCTTAACTTTTCCTTTGCCAAGGTCTATTATGCCAAGTGGGAGGATGCGGTAAGCCCTATAATGGTGGAATACATAAAGAGGAGCTTAGCAAAGGCAGAAAAGGAAGGGGCTGGTGTTTTTATCCTTGAATTGAACACACCCGGTGGTTTGGAAACCTCCATGAGGCAGGTAGTTCAGGAGTTTCAAAGAACTCCTATTCCCGTTGTGGTCTATGTGTATCCGCCCGGAGGAAGGGCAGCCTCTGCGGGTGCTATAATCACTGCGTCCGCGGACATTGCGGTGATGGCTCCGGGTACCAACATAGGGGCGGCGCACCCAGTTCCAGCCTCCGGGGAGAGGATGGAGGAGGCTATGAAAGAGAAGGTTGTGCAAGATATGCTCGCCTTTGTTAGGTCTATAGCAAAGGAGAAAGGTAGAAATCCAAGCGTTCTTGAAAGGATGGTAAAGGAAAGCATATCCTTAACACCCGACGAAGCCCTGAAAGAGGGTGTAATAGACCTTATCGCAAGTAATAGACAAGAACTTTTAGAAAAGCTAAACGGTAGAAAGGTAAAGAAACATGGAAAAGAAACAACCATAAAAACTTTGGGTGTGCCTGTGGTTGAGGTAGAGGAAAGTTTAAGGGAATCCTTTCTGAAGGTTATAACCAATCCTACCATAGCCTACATGCTACTGCTTATAGGTTTTTATGGCATATTCTTTGAGCTTTACAATCCGGGTGCGGTGGTGCCCGGAGCGGTGGGTGTTGTTAGCTTATTGCTGGGTCTTTACGGTCTTGGGATCATAGGTATAAATTGGTTGGGACTTTTACTGATCTTGGCGGGTATCTTGCTTTTGGCTTTGGAGCTGGTTACGCCAACCTTTGGTGGATTAGCAATAGCCGGTGCTATAGCGTTGGCCATAGGCTCCTTGGTGCTCATAAGCCCAGATTCTCCTTACGGAGATATACCCATATCCATAATAGCCACTATGGTGCTTACCACTGTTTTCTTCTTTTTAGTGGTAGGTAGGCTAGGCCTAAAAGCCCAAAAGAGAAAGAAAATGACTGGTTATGAGGAACTAATAGAAGAAGAAGGTATAGCCTTGACGGATTTTGAAAAGGGTAAAGGCAAGGTTTTTATTAAAGGTGAAATATGGAACGCAGTGAGTAAGGATGACATTAAAAAAGATGATACTGTTATAGTGAAACAAGTAAAAGGGCTTACCCTGTATGTTAAAAAGGCTAAGTAGCTTCCTCTGACTCTTTTTCTGCGAATCTATGATGGCAAAATGGACACACCAGAGCCTTTCTATGCACTTCTGAATAGCACACTGAACATCTCTTTTTGCCTTTCAAAAATAAAAACAGATTTATGTGAAAAATTTGCTTTATCAGAAAGTAAGCTGTTAAAAAGCCAAAGATTATAGTCCAACCTTTTAAGGGAGTAATCGGTTCAAAACTTTTGACCCAAAAATATGTAGTAGCTATGGACGCTATCCAAAAGGCGGGCTTTCTATCTAAAAATACCTGAACGAGGATTTGAATTAGTGCCATATAAACAAAAAACTGAAAAAGTGGATTGCGGAAAAGAGGCTCAAGAAAGTTTAAAAGCTCCAAGCTTTCCAAACCCCCTCAGGAAGGTATTCAGTAAAAAGCCAAGAAGAAAGCCACCCATTAAAGGAATAGTTTTGATCAAACCTCCTTCCATAAGGAACACAGCCATTATTATAGCAAAGATGAAAACCCTCAACGGATAAGTAAAAAGTGCTAAAGATGTACCTTTTTTAAGAAGTCTGTAAAGCACCTCCACATAGAGGGCACCCAAACCAGCCCCCACAAAGAATTCAAGCATTCAAGCCTTTAAAAGCCGAAGGTGGTTGGTATGTCCAAGTTGACGTCTCTTACTTCTTTTATCTCAGGAAATCTACTCTTTAGAGCCCTTTCAATGCCTGCCTTTAGGGTAAGCACAGACATTCCACAGCCTGAACAGGCTCCCAACATTCTAACCAAGACTACGCCATCTTCCTGCACATCCACAAGCTCTACATCTCCACCGTCAAACCTGAGGGCTGGCCTGATCTCATCCAAAACTGCCTCTATCTCTTCCCTTGTTGGCATAGCCATGTTTAACCTCCTTTAAAAAAGAATATAACCAACCCAAAGCTTATCTTCAATAACAAAGATCATACCTTAGCAGTCCTTTCCAATCCAGGTGTGGAATACAACTCCTCCTTTATGGCGGATAAAACTATCTCAAGGGCAGATTGATAATCTTGGGCTTTTATTTTGCAACCGCTTGCATACTTGTGCCCACCTCCACCGAGCCTTTCTGCAATTTTTGCTACGTCCACCTTTCCTTTAGATCTAAGGGAAACTTTAAAAATTCCTTCATCGGGTTTTTCTATTAGAGCAAAAGCAACCTCTACGCCCTCTATGGACCTCGGATAATTTACCAAACCCTCGCTGTCTGAGTATTCCGTACCTGTTTCCTTAAAGAACCTATCAAGGATGACTACACCGGCAATAAGACCATCTTCGTAGCAAGTTAGAGTTTCAAGAACCTTGGAAATGAGCTTCATTTTATTCAAAGATTCCCTTTCGCTAAACATTACATAAGTTTTGTAAGGGTCAGCTCCAAACTGAACCAATTCCTTTGCCATCTCAAAGACTTCCGCGGTGGTGTTGGAATATCTGAAAAAGCCCGTATCCGTCGCCAGACCGGAATACAAGCATTGGGCTATCTCTTGGTCTATGCAATCTTTGTCCCAACTCTTTAAGAGCTTGTATACTATGCTTGCGGTTGCGGGTTCAGAGTAATCTATGTAATCCCACTCCCCGTAAAATTCACCACCTATGTGGTGGTCTATGCGTGCTCTTTTAATAGCCTTTACTTCCGCACCTATCCGGTAAAAACCGGAAGCGTCCACCACTATAGCAAGGTCATAAACCTCTTGGGTGGGAAGCTTTATCACCTCTTCCACATGGGGAAGGAAGTCAAGAAAGCGGGGCACCTTGTCTTTACAACCCACACTGACCCTTTTACCCTTCTTCTTTAAAAACAGATACAGGGCAAGGGCTGAACCAAGAGTGTCCGCATCAGGGCTTTCGTGGCTTGCTATGAGTATAGAACCTTTTTCTTCTTTTAGAAGTTCAATCAGTGGTATCGTCTCCACCTTCATAATGCACCTCCAAGTTATTTAAATATAAACCTTTCAACCCCTTTTTACCCAGCTTATTGGTCCGTAATGGACTTCCATGGCGCATTGGATTATAGACTCAGAAAGGGAAGGGTGGGAAAATATTGAGCTGGCAAGGAAGTCTGTCCTAATATTTGCCTTCATAAGATGCACCACTTGGTGGATCAACTCTCCTGCATGGGGACCAACTATGTGGCATCCGAGTATATTTCCTGTCCGTCTGTCTG
>WYEK01000073.1 GCA_009903855.1 Thermocrinis sp. | reverse complement strand
TATATTTTCTAAACAAGTGATAAGACTGAATGGAAGGGTCTATAAGGATTTTAGCAAGATTAAACACTGGTGTGTTTGTTATATAGGACATAACATACAGGCAAGCTATTTGTAAGTCTGAAACTTTTGGCGGTCTTCCTACTTTCACTTGTTTTTCACAGTCTGACAAGACTATAGAGATGGACAGAAGGACTTGTTGGTATAAACTATTAAGGTAGTTCATTGTTGCGCCTCCTTAGTGGGATTTGAGGGTATTATAAACCCCTGCCCACTAAGGGCTTTTTTCAGAAGATTTTCTTAGCTTTTCTGAATTTCTCACCCGAGGTATATTTTTTAAGAAGGATTATAATTTATTTGCTATGGACAAATGGGAAAAATTTTTAATAGAGCTTTCAGATAGAGTTATTGAGGGCGAAAAGCTGGGTAGAGAGGAAGCCCTTGCTATTTTACAAACGCCCGACGAATATATAGCCCTTCTGGTGTATCTTGCCCAAAAGGTCAAACATCACTTTCATGACCCTAACAAGGTGGAGCTCTGTTCAATAATAAACGCCAAAAGTGGGGCTTGCTCGGAGGACTGTAAGTTCTGCGCCCAGTCTAAGTTTTATAAAACTCCCATAAATGTTTATCCTTTGGTGCCAAAGGAAGAGATTGTGGAAGGTGCCTACAGGGCAGTGGAGTTTGGGGCAAACAGATACTGCGTAGTTTTGAGTGGGAAGTCTGCCACACCGGAGGAGGTGGAAAGGATTAAAGAGAGCGTGGAGGAAATAAAAAAGGTAGAAGGTTTACCCATAAATGTGTGCGTGTCTGCGGGCACACTGGATGAGGAGTCCCTCCTAAAGCTAAAATCAGCGGGTGTCAAAAGGACCAATCATAACTTGGAGGCTTCCAAGAATTTCTTCCCAAAGATCGTCAGCACTCACACTTGGGAAGAGAGGTATGAAACCATAAAGAGAATAAAAAGGGTGGGGCTTTCCACCTGTTGTGGGGGCATCTTTGGGATGGGTGAGTCCGATGAGGACCGGGTAGATTTAGCCCTAACCTACAGGGAACTGGAGGTGGATTCTATACCCTTGAACTTTTTGATGCCCATCGAGGGAACGCCCTTGGAGAAGGCACCGGGTGTGGAGCCATTGGAAGCCCTCCGTATAATTGCCATGTTTAGATTTACAAACCCAAAGGCAGAGCTAAGGCTCTGCGGTGGGAGGGAACAAACCCTCAGAGACTTTTACGGCATGGCAATGCTAATGACCAACGCCATGATGGTAGGGGGCTACTTGACAAGGGCAGGAAGGGACATAAAGAAGGACTATCAGCTCATAAAGGATCTAAAGCTTGAGAGGCTTGAAAAGGTTTTGGAATGATTGAGGTCTGCGATGGCTATGAGAACATGCAAAAAGATTATGAGAACTTCCTGCGGGCTGAAGAGGGTGGAGGACCTTTTTTTAGGCTTTACCTTTGGAAGAAACCCGTCATCAGCTTGGGATTTCACCAAGAACCAAGGGATTTTCCTGTGGATGTGGTAAAGAGACCTACCGGTGGTGGTGCCCTTCTGCATGGATGGGACATCTCCTTCTCGGTGGTGGACGTAAAGGAAATGTGGGGCAAAAGCCCAAAGAAGATCTACCTCAGGCTTATGGGACTTTTAAAGGAGAGCCTTGAGCGTTTAGGTCTTTCCCTTGAGCTTTCCAACTACGAAGGCTCTTACAGGGAATACTTTTGCCTATTCCAGCCTACCTTTGGGGAGATAACATACAAGGGAAAAAAGTTGGTAGCCTGTGCTCTGAGAGTGGGGAAAAGGGGTTTTTTGCTCCACGGGAGCCTTTTCTGGACTCTGGACTATCTCAAAGCTGAGCAAATAATGGGTATCCCAAGTGAAAGGCTCAGGGATAGGATGATCACCTTTGAGGAGCTATCAGTCTCTTGGGAGGAACTCCTGAAGGCTGTTGAGGATTTTTTCACAAGGGTTATGCTCTGCAAAGCGAGCTATGGCCTTTGAAAATTCCTCCCTGTTGGAAAGGATTTTTTCCAAAAGCTTTAGAACAGTGTTAAGCTCTGCTTCTTCTTGCCTTATAACCAATCCACCTCCAAGCTCTTCTATCTCCTTGGCGTTGTAATACTGATGATCTCTGATTGCATGAGGGAAAGGGACAAACAGGGCAGGAACTCCGTAGAGGGAGAGCTCAGCTATGGTGCTGGCACCCGCCCTACTCAAGGCTAAATCGCAAGCTCTGTATATCAAGCCCATGTTTTCAGTAAAGGGTAGGACTAAGACGGGCATGTTTTTGTAGGCGTCTTTGAACCTTTCGTAATCCCTCTCTCCTGTTATATGCACACCTTGAAAGCCCGCCCTTTTAAATATCTCAAAGGCTAAGTTGTTTAGAAAGACAGCACCCTGACTGCCACCCATCACCAAGAGAGTTGGCTTGTCAGAAAGGTTTAACAACGCCCTTGCCTGTTCCTTGGAGAGTTTTAGCCCATCTATTAGAGCCCTTCTCACCGGCAAGCCCGTTTTTACAACCTTTTCCTTTGGGAAAAACTTTTTGGAGTATTCAAAGGATACAAACACCCTTTTGGCAAACCTGCTGAGAAGTTGATTGGTAGTACTTGGGATAGAGTTCTGCTCGTGAAGAAAGAGGGGAGTTCTTTTTAGCACGGAGGCAAGACCAAGGGGAAGGCTCGCATAGCCACCAAAGATAATGCTAACATCCTTCCTTTCAAGCTTTTGCAGAAGAGACAAAGAAGAGGAAAAAATACTATAAAGGGACCTTAACTTTTCTACGGGGGACCTTCCCAAAAAAGGATACACCTTTAAAAATTTTCCCTCCACCGGCAGTAAATGGCTAAGTTTTCTTTCTATACCTCTCTCCGCGCCTATGAACTTACAGGGAATTTCCCTCTCCAAAAGGCACTCTATTAGAGCCAACGCTGGAAAAAAGTGTCCTCCGGTTCCACCGCCTGCAATGTAAAGCATTTCAAAAAGAATACCACACCAAGCCTAAGTATTCCCTTAGGGCTTTGTAGCTGTCTGCAAAGACGCCCATTTTTGGCAAAAGGCTGTAAAGATTATACTTCATATCCCTCTTAAAATCGGTAGGGTACGGAACCACCTCCAAGCCCGCTTTTTGAAAGGAAAGCAACGCCCTTCTCATATGGTAAGCTGAACTCACCAATATTATTTTTTTACATCTCAGTCTCTCGCAGAGCTTTTTTACCTCTTGGGCGTTCTCTTCTGTGTCTTTGCTGTTCACGTCCGTGTGGATTTTGCTTTTATTCACACCTAAGGTTAAGAGGAGTCCCCTCATGATCTCCGCTTCCGGTAAGGTACCGATGGAGGCACCACCTGAAAGTATGATGGGAAGGTCTGTCTGTTTGTGAAGCACAAAGCCCGTAAGCAGTCTCTTTGTGGAATCCTCTTTGAGGATGCCCGTGTTGTAGGCACCACCACCTAATATTACTATGGCATCCCCCTCCGGTTTGGAGGGCACAGGGTATGCCTCCTCCAAAGGTTTATAAAGCACATCCTTTATGGGCTCTATTGAAAGCAGATAGACGAAAAGGGCAAAGGAAAAAGCAATAAGTTTTGCGAACTTTCTCTTGGTTAAAATACCAAGGAGCACAAAAGCTATTACCAAAAGCCCGGGTGGAAGGATAAAGTAAGCAATCAGCTTTTTCAAAAAGAACATCAGGGTCTTCTTCTGGTGGCAATAAGCACTTCTTCCACCTGCTTAGCCTTTGCTATGTCCATCAAAGAGACCACAAACTTGTGGGCGGTATCCTCGTCTGCTTCTATTATCAGTCTTTTTGGCTTTTTTTCTTCAAACACTCTTGCCAACTCTTCTAAAGTAGCCCCTTTACCTTCGTAAAGATATTCTCCATTTTTCAGAACTTGAACCCTAAGCACTTGCGTGATCTGTTCCTTTTCGCCTTCTTTGGCAAAGGGAAGTTTGACCGCCAACAGGGTTATGGGAGATTGAAAGGCAAGCACCGCCAAAAAGAGGAAGACCGCCAAAAGGGTATCCACCAACGGAACCACATCTATGTATGCCCTCTCATCAAAGCTTAGCCTACGCCTCCTCACGGTAATAACCTCACAAACTCCAACAGTTCCTCCTCCAAGCGGTTCAGAAGGTTACTTCCCCATATTCTAAAGACCCAATAGAAGAAGAGGGCTGGAATGGCAACCGCCAAACCCGTCGCCGCAGCCACCAAGGCTTCACCGATGCCCGACGCAAGAAGGTTCAGGGCAGTTTCAGACTGGTTTATAGAAAAGGCGTTGAAGACCTTTATGAGCCCCGTAATAGTTCCAAAAAGACCAATCAAAGGAGAAAGGCTAGCAATCGTTGAAAGAAGGGCTAAGTTCTTTTCCACCTTTGGCACCAAAAGGTCAATCTCTGTTCTCAGAGCTTCTGTTAGCCCGTTCTTGGGAACCTTTCCACCTTTGAAGTCCTCCAGAACCCTCAAAAGGGCTTTGCTTCCCAGGGATGTATCTAAGGAAAGCAGCTTGATTGCACCATCAAGGTCTCCGTTCCTCAGCAAATTTTTTGCCTCTTTTAGGTTCTTTGAAAGAAAGTTTGAAGAGCGTAGGTTTATCAGCCTTTCTATGGCTACAGCCCAGGAAACCACAGAAAGCAAAAGCAAAGGATACATAACCAATCCGCCCGTCTTCAAAAGGGCAAACACTCCCTCCATCATCGCACCTCACATTTTGGAAGTTCTCTTTTTAACCTTTCAATTTTAACCCTTTCTTCCCGAGAAAGGTTATTAGCATCCACCCTTTCAAGAAAACAGCTAGCATCCCTTCTTAAACGGAGCTCCAAGAAGATTTGGACACCTTCCAATATGGCTGAGTTGTATACCTGAGCACCTTTGTTTTTTAGGGATATGTCCACAAGGTACTCGAGGGCTTCCTTTGGCTTTCCTTCCGCTTTTAAGAGTTTTGCCATTTCCAACTTGGCTTTGGCGGAGAGGTTAATGTCTTGACTTCTTGTGAGGGCAGTCAAGATGTTTCTGTCCTTGGTGTTCTCATATATTTTCCATAAAGTGTTATCAAAGGAGGGACTTCTGTAGCCAAGGCTGATCAACTGGTTGGCGATGGCTCGGGCTTTGTCCCACCTTTTAATGTTTGCATAAATCTGCATTGCCCTCTCCTTATCTGACAGGTCTCCGCCTTCCAAGAGCTCCGCCGTGCTTTGTTGATCTCCAACCTCTTCATATAGCTTTACAAGCTCCCTCCTTGCAATGGCAGACTCTTCACTGCTTCCTTCTTTATACACCTTATAAAGTAGCACCGCCTTGTTTCTTTTGTCCTCTTCAATAGACGCCAATTTTAGCAATGCTTTGTATTTTAAGGGCGAGCTTCCTTCAAAAAGCTCTATCAGGATTTTTTCAGCTTCCTTCTTTTCTCCTCTCTTTATGAGCAGGTCTGCCAACTGATACTTTAGCTCTGGGGCATAGGGAGAGTTAGGTTCCTTTTGAAGATAGCTCCTTATAAGCTTTTCCCTATCGCTTGGGGGCAACTCCCTTTCTTCCATTCCCAAAAGGGCTAAAGTAGCTTGGCTGGCCAATGGGTCCTCTGGAAAGCTCTTTAAGACTTCCCAATAAACTTCCTTTGCGGAATCCACCTTCCCCAAGTTATACAGGGCATCTCCAGTTTTCATGAGTGCCCATACACCAAAGGGACTATCCTTCGGAACTTTTTTAAAGTAATCTATAGACCTCTCATATTCGCCCTCCATAAAATAGCTCAGCCCCAAAAGGTATAGTTCTTCGGGAGAACTTTCTGTAAGGAAGCTCCTTGCTAAGGAGGGTTTGCCCAAAAGGAGAGCGGACTTTGCCTTTAAAAGCCTTGCCTTTGGATGGTCTATCCCTTTAAGAACTTTTAAAACATCCTCGTATTTTTTAAGGTTATAGTAGCACAATGCCCTGTAGTAAGGGTCATCAAAATAGCTTAGGGCTGAAAGCCAATCCCCTTTTCTAAAAAAGCTCCAACCTAAGTATTCCTTATAGAGCTCCGGATGACGTTCCCTTACAGCCTTCAGTGGTTCATCCATGGGCAAATCAGCCCAATAAGCACTTTCCAAAAGCCAGAGGTAATCTTCTCTATCCTTTTCCCTTTTGCCCTCCAAAAGGCTATAGGCGGTCTTGTAGTCGCCCATTCTAATAGCAGAATAGACTGCGTATTTTATGTTTTTAGCTTCAAGAAAGTTAGAAAGGGCAAGCTGATAGTCTCCTCTGTTGTATGCTATAATTCCCGCAAGCTCCAAAAAGCTGGGGTCCTTGGTTATGTTGTATGTGATCCTAGCCAAAAGCACATCCCTTTGGGCTATTTGAGAGTAAAGGGAATTGGCGTATTCTCTGTTTATGGTCTCAAGGAGACTGGCATACTGATAAGCCCTGTTGGTATCCTTCTTCTGCAGGGCTATAAGCCCAAGGTAGTACAGAGCGACACTTCTGTAGGGTTTGGTGGGTTTTGAGTATTCAAGGAGTAGTTTTTCCGCCTCATCCAGCTTTCCTGTCTGAAAGAGAACAATAGCCCTTCTCAGAGTGGTGCTGTCTTTGTATTCTTCTCTGACTTTCCCTTTAACGAAGTCCAAAACATAATTGCAATAATTTTTAAACACAACCTCTTGACAGTTGGGCTCCCTATAGGTTTTTCTCTCTTTAATCTCGTAAATGGCACTCCACAGGGGGTTTTCGTTTTTAGGAACACTGTCCTTCAACTCAAAGTTCAGGGCGTAATAGAGCTCGCAGGCGGAATCTCTGTATACGTGCGGAAATCTACAGGAATTTTCAAAGAATTTGAGGGCTTCTGACCTTTGCCCTTTCTCAAGCTTCATAAGACCGAGCACATACTCCGCCATAGGTCTATAGGGGGAAGACATTGTTAAAATTGAGCCAAGCTCCCTTTCTGCCCTAAGAAAATCACCCTTGAGGTAGTAATCAACCCCAACTTTGTATGCGATGGCATCCTTGGGTTTCCCACAACTCAAACCATCTCCTTCCACCTTGGCGACCGGTATAAACTCCATCTCCTTGGGAGGTTCTAAAAGCCTTGGGGACAAATCCATAGGCTCAGACCCTTTCAGTGGAAGGTTCTGAGGGGGGCTCAGTTTGGGCTTTTCCTCCACCTCTTTGGCTATGATCTCCACCTGAAGGTCAAACTCCTTCTTTATCTGCGAGAAAGCTATTAGCAACAAAGATAGACTAAAGAGCGTGATGAGCCTGAACATACCACTCTCCCAGGTGACAAGTTATGTTTAACTTTACTATAACATTTCTTTTTTCTTCCATATGCACCAAGCTATAGCTGGCGTTATCACAGCCAAAAACCCAAAACTTTGAAAGGTCTATGTTCAAAAGTGCACAGAGCATAGCCCTTATTGGAACCGTGTGGGAAACTATAGCCACCGTTTGTCCCCAGTGTTTTTCTCTTATAAACTCCAAAAAGTCCTTTACCCTCTTGAAAACATCTTGCAAAGATTCACCCCCTTCAAACTTTACGCGGTGAGGTTCCTCAAGCCACATTCTGAAATCCTCCGGAAATCTTTCCTTTACCTCCTCCACAAGCATACCAGACCAAACCCCATGGTCTATCTCTATGATCCTTCTGTCCTCTATAATCTCTAACCCTTGCCTTTTGGCAATCTCTTGGGCAGTTTGATAGGTTCTCTTCAGGGGGGAAGAGTATATAACATCTATTTTCTCCTTCTCCAGAGCCCTACCCAAGAGCTCTGCCTGTTTTAGTCCGCGCTCAGAAAGCCCAGGGTCCAAAAGCCCCTGATATCTACCTATTGGGTTCCACTCGCTCTCTGCGTGCCGAATTATAAATAGCTTTACCACAACCCACCCTCTGTTAGCACCTCGGAGTAAGCCCTCACACCCTCACCCAGACCATCAAACAAGCCAAGCCTCTTTAACACCACCTCCAACATACCCACCAGCATGAGCCCATCCTTTGGGTCTACACCCATATGGGATATCCTGAATATTTTACCCTTTAGCTCATCCTGCCCGCCGGCAACTCTCACTCCATACTTCAAAAGGAGCCTTCTTATGTCCTCTGCCATTGGGGAAAAGACTGAAGAAACTGAGATGGAGGGCTTTTCTGCAAAGGGCTTTAGTCCAAGCACCTCCACCGCCCTGAGCGTAGCCTTTGAGATCAGCCTGTGCCTGTTTTCTACCCTTTCCATACCCTCCTCCAAGAGCATGCTGAGGCTTTCCTTTAGGGCTAAGATCAAACTTATAGCGGGCGTCCAGGCGGTCTGTCCTTCTATCTGCTTTTTTAGCTCCTTCTTTACGCTAAAGTAAAAGGCACGGTCCTTTAGCCTTCTTTCTGCCCTTTGAGAAAACCAAAGCACAGAAAGTCCCGGAGGCAAAAGAAGGGCTTTTTGGGAGCCACCAACTAAAACATCAATACCCCATTGGGAGGGTACGATCCTATACACACCCAAGGCGGTTATGGCATCCGCCACCAATAAAACCTCCCGATCCCTGCACAGCTCACCGATCTCCTTTGTGGGATGGTAGGCACCAGTGGAGGTCTCTGAAATTTGCAAAAGGACACCCCTACAATCTGTATGCTTGTCCAGAAGCTTTTTCACTTCCTCCGGGTCGGCGGATTTACCCCATTCAACCTTATACTCTATGGACTCCAAGCCCCAGTGTTTTGCCAGATGTAGCCATCTTTCCCCAAACTTTCCACCGTTTATAACCAGAACCTTTTCCCCCTGCTCAAAGAAGTTCAGGATGGCAGACTCCATAGCACCGGTGCCTGAGCTGGCAAAGAACACAAAGTTTTCGGAGTCTTCCTCCAACAGCCTCTTAAAGAGTTCTCTGACCTCCAGAAAACTCCTTTTGAACTCCTCCGTTCTGTGATGGATGATCTGCTCCCCTAAAACCTTCCTTACCCTTTCGGGAATTTCCACAGGACCGGGTGTAAAAAGTCTCTCCTTCATCTTTCCCTTTCTCCTCTTATGAACTCCTCCACCATCTTCTTTGCTTGCCAGTCAGGATATTGGATGGGTGGATGCTTCATGGTGTAGGCACTTATGGAATACAAAGGACCGCCTATGCCCCTATCCCTTGCCAACTTACAGCACCTTATGGCATCTATCATAGAACCCGCACTGTTTGGCGAGTCCTCCACATCAAGCTTTAGCTCCAAGGATATGGGCACATCACCAAAAATCCTTCCCTCTAACCTTATGTAAGCGATCTTTCTATCCTTTAACCAGGGTACCCAGTCGGAAGGTCCTATGTGTATGTTTTGGTCTCCTATATCGTAAGGAAGCAGAGACTCTACCGCCTGAGTTTTTGAAACCTTCTTGGTTTTTAGCCTGCTCCTTTCCAGCATGTTCAAAAAGTCTGTGTTTCCGCCAAAGTTTAGCTGGTATGTGCGGTCTATCTTTACGCCCCTGTCCAAAAATAACTGCACCAAGGTTCTGTGTACTATGGTTGCACCCACCTGGGACTTTATATCATCTCCCACCACCGGTATGCCTTCACTTTCAAACTTCTTTGCCCACTCTGGGTCAGAGACTATAAAGGTAGGCATACCGTTTATAAAAGAGACGCCCGCCTTCAGGCACGCAGTAGCGTAAAACCTCGCAGCCTCTTCTGAGCCCACGGGCACATAATTTATGAGTATTTCTGCACCGGTATCCTTTAGCACTTTAACCACATCCTCCAGTTCGTCTTCTTTTTCATCTGCAAGCACAAAGGTCCTGTCGGGTGGGTAATTCTTCATATGCTCCGCAAAACCGTCCAAGACCTTCCCCATACGCACCTTTACACCAGTCTTCGGCACGTTTGGTTCAAAAATTGTTGTACAGTTGGGTGGAGAGAATATTGCCTCTGAAACGTCCTTTCCTACCTTTCTTGCGTCTATGTCCCAAGCAGCCACCACTTCAATATCCCAAGGTTTGTACCCTCCTACGTCCTCAAACATTAAACCACCTACTCCTTGACCTTGATTTTTTTGGTAGTAATAGATACCCTGAATCAAAGCACTTGCGCAGTTGCCCACACCCACTATTGCTACCTTGATTTTTTTACCCATTCCAAACCTCCAAGAATCTTAAATAACTATTATACGAAGGCCTAACTCTTTGGTACCCTATAAAATAAGCCTAACACCCTCGCACCTACAAGAGCCACGATCCCAAAGGACCAAAAGAATACATCCATCCCAGAAAGCTTTCCCTCAAATAGATGTAGCATAAACTCCCTTATAACAAAGGCTATTAGGACTTCCAATAGTATATCCACCCTAACCCTTTCGTGTTCAAAGAAGTCTATAAAAGCCCTTATAAGCTCAAGCACTACAATCAAAGAGAGTACGTTGGTAACCAGCTCTTTAAAACCCAATCTGACCGTAGCTTCTGTGATGGTAAGACCAAGCTCCGAAACCGTCCTGAATATACCTACAAAGAGCCCAATTATGAGAGTTATTATGGTTATATTAAAAGCCAGTCTAACAAACTGCTTGTATAGTTTAGATATGGTGTCCTGGAACATTTCCTACTGGTTTATTTTAATGTATACGTCGGGTGAGAAATTACCCTTCCAGCCTTTCTGAACTCCTTCCACAAAGGTATATTTTCCTTATCTTATTTTTTTATGCTGGTCAGGCTGAGCATAGACAAATTCCTTCTCATAGAAGGGCAGGAGCTCTTCTTTGACAGAGGTCTCAATGTGATCACGGGCGAGACGGGAACAGGAAAGTCTATGACCTTTTCCGCCCTTTTGTTTTTGATGGGGGAGCAGGGTGATTACGAGGAAGGCACTGCGGTAGAGGCGGAGATAGTTTTAGAGGATGAGGAGTTTATCCTAAGAAGAGAGATAAACAGAGGAAGGAGTAGGTTTTACCTCAATGGGCTCAGTAGCACCCAAAAGGTGGTCAAGGAAATTCTCTCGAAGGCTTTACTCTTCCAGGAGCAGGATGACAGGCTAAGAATTTTAAGAAGGGACTTCCAGAGGGACGTCTTTGACAAAAGCACGGGAGCCATTGAGCTGAGAAGGGAGTTTGAAAAAATCTACCAGCAGTTAAGGGAGGTGGAAAAGGACTTGGAGCAACTTGCCCACCTGGAGAGGGAAAAGGACCTCCGGCTTAGAATACTCAAGGAGGAGCTAAGGGATATTGAAAAGGTGGGATGGTCGGAAGAGGAGTACGAGAGGGCTTTAGAAATTCTAAAAAAGTACGCAGAAGGGGAGAGGATCAACAGGCTATCCCTTGAGGGGGTTGCGCTGTTGGACGAAGTGTTAATACCCGGTTTGAAGAACTTGGCAAAGCTCTTGGAAGGCTTGGGGTTGAGCCAAGAAAAGGAAAGCCTCACGCAAATTCAGGAGGAATTTCTTGAACTCAGAAAAAGGCTCTCCAACCTTTACGAAAGCTGGGACCTTGAGGAGATAGACCGGCTCAACCAGAAGGTCTTTGCGGTGCAGAGCTTGGAAAGAAGATACAAAAAGAGCTACAAAGAAGTTTTAGAGCTCGCCAAAGAGCTCAAAGAGGAGATAAAAAGGTTAGAAAGTATAGAGCTGAACCTTGAAGAGCTTCAAAGCAAGAGAGAAGGGCTAAGGGCTAAGCTCAGAGAGGTGGGGCAAAGGCTCAGTGCCAAAAGAAGGGAACAAAAGCCTGTTTTTGTAAGCATGGTAATGGATAGCTTGAAGGAGCTTGGTTTGGAAAAAGGAGTCTTTGATGTACTCTTTGAAGAAAGGGAAGGACCCTTTGGCTTTGAGGATGTAAGATTTTTGTTTTCCTCCTCCGGGGGAACACCCAAGGACTTGGCAGAGGTTGCCTCGGGCGGGGAAGTCTCCCGTTTAGCCCTGAGCTTATTTTTGCTATCTCCGGCAGCCCAGACTTACCTTTTGGACGAGATAGATGTGGGCATAAGCGGAGAGACCTCCCTCAAAATGGCAAAGTTTTTGAAAAGGCTATCCTCAAAGATGCAGATTATAGCCATAACCCACTCGCCCGCCCTTGCTTCCGCAGGAGACAAACACTTTAAAACATACCGGGAGGGTAACCAGGTCTTAATAAAAGAACTTGAAGGAGAAGAGCGTCTGCAAGAGGTGGCAAGGCTCATGGGCATAATAAACAACCAAACCCTTAAAGGTGCGGTGGAGCTTATGAAGGAGGTGCGAAACAGTTGCTAATTTTCGTTCAAAAATTATATAATTGCAGTTCAGCATGACAACAAAACTTTTGAGTGTAAAAAACAAAAATGACCGCAATTTCGTAACGGTAGAGTGTTTATTGGCATTTGATAAAGACGAAGATAAGGAGAAGGTATTAAACCTAATGCGTAAGTTCTCCTCAATGGTCAGGTTTGCCTATAAAAGACTGTTGGAGAAAATGGAAAGAAAAGACCTGAAAAAACTGTTAGCCCAAAAGTATGGAGTAAACACACGGTATTCGGATTCCGCTATATTTCTGGCACAGCAAACTCTGGACTCTTGCATAGAAAAAGGGCAAAATCCCAAAAAGCTTATTTTTGGTTCAAGGGAGTTGTTGGAAAAGCTAAAGAAGAAACACTTAACAGGTAAAAGGAGAGAGAAACTAAGACAAGAATGGGAGGAAAAAAGGTATGGCTTTCTGTATTCCAGGGGAGACAAATCAAAGGAGGGCAATCTAAACCTTAGGCTTGTTAATTTGGACGGTCAGTGGCATCTGAGGATTAACTTAGGAAACGGTGAATATGTATGGGCTAAGGTGGTTAGGTCTGCTAAAAGAGAGAGGGACAGGTGGATAAGCTTTGTGTGGGACTTAACTCAAGCTGAGAGAACGGGCAATTGGTTTGCCTACACGGTAAGACTTAAACTAAAAAACGGAAAAATCTACGCACAGATAAGTAGAGAGGAGAACCTTCCTGAAATAACCATTACAAAGGAGAACGGAGTTATAGGCATAGACATAAACGCATATCCTTTTCATTTGGCTTTGGCTTGGACATCAAGGGATGGGAACTTGGAAAAGTATGAGAGGATAAGCTTGAATGAGCTGTTGGATGGGAACGCAGACAAGAGGGAGTATTTGAGTTGGCAGATTGCACATCAGGTAGTGGAGATTGGCAAGAGGGAAGGGAAGGCGATAGTGGTGGAGAATTTAGAGAAGCTCCCGAAAGGTAGAAGAGGAGACGGAATGCCTAAGTTAAGACAGAAACTACAGAAGTGGGTATACAAGGGACTGCTGGAAAAGATTGAGGTTGCGGGCAAAAGAGAAGGAGTTCAGGTGATAAAGGTCAATCCTGCATACACATCAATCATTGGCAAGCTAAAGTATGCACCAATATACAATATAGACAAGGATGTGGCTGGTGCTTATGTAATTGGCAGGCGTGGGCTTGGGTTTAAAGAAAGCTTGCCTAAGAATTACCGAAGGCTTTTAGAAGATAAGGAGTTTTTGTCTTACTCAGTAGCAAAGGTTGAGGATAGGATTGCTAAGCTTAAGAAGGAGATAGAAGGGGAGAAAAACGAATACAAAAGAAATAAGCTAGAAAGCGAGTTGAGAAGACTGAAGAGGGAGTTAAAGCTTTTGCTTAAGTTGTTAATAGACAGCGGGAAGAGTAAACCAGCTACCCAACAAGCGGTTAATCGTGGGATGAAACCGATGAGGGGTAGGGCAAAGACCCTACAAAAAAGCTGGCGAGTTCTTTCCGTAGCCCTTGCCTTCTCCTGCCTTGAGAGTTTTAGAGACTTCTCTCCCCTAAAGAGGGTGATCCTCTTAGGGGATTGGGTAGGAGCGGCGAAACGAAAAGGGTTAGTCCCCCTTCCTGGTCAGGGGACGGCTGCACAAAATATGTGCAGTTTTATATAGTTTGGGTGACCAGGTAAGCGGTGTTTGAGGATGTCCTTCTGGCAAAGGAGAAAGTTGAAAGCTTTGTCCGTAGAAGGCTGGAGGAGTTTGAAAACTTGGGAAGGTTTGGAGAAACCTACTTTAACTTTAAGCCCTTTTTGAATGCGGAGTATAAGGCAGACCTATTCTCGGAACTTTGCTTTTGCTTGCTAACCGCCAACTCCTCCGCAAGCCTTGGCATAAAGGCACAGATGCAAATAGGAACAGAGGGATTTAAAACTTTGAGCTTGGAAGAGCTAACGGAAATTCTCTCTTCTCTTGGCCATAGATTTGCCCGCCAAAGGGCAGAAAGGATCGTAAAGGCAAGGGAAAGCTTTCACAGAACCTTAGGGCTTTTAAAGGATGGCTCAAGCCCGCAAGAACTGAGGGACCTTTTAAGTGATGCTCGCTCCAAATACAAAGTGGAGGGCTTTGGGCTAAAGGAAGCGTCCCACTTTTTACGAAACATCGGCTACAAGGATACCGCAATAATAGACAGACATATATTCAGGTTTTTGAAAGAAAAAAAGCTCATTCCAGACTACAAAACCATAACGAGGAAAATATACCTTCAGTCGGAGAAGGTCCTCAAGGAAGTGGCACAAGGGCTTGGCATGAGCTTGGCGGAACTTGACCTTTACGTGTTCTATCTAAAGACAGGAAAGGTGTTAAAGTAGGGCGAGCTTTTCTATGGGGATTTTTTTGAGGTTTTCAAGTCCATAGGGGTCTTCTACCCTTGGAATGCTGAGCTCTTGGGTGGGTTCTTCAGAGCAGTTTATAACCCTCCTTGTTTTTATGAAGCTATTCTTTTCTAACATCTGTGCCTCTTGAAGGGCCAAGGGTTCTTGCCTTGCAACCGCAAAGAGCAATCCCTTTTCCCTCAAGGTTTCCGCCAAGAACTTTACCTTTTGGAGCCTTTCTTTGAGAAGTTGGGGTAGGTTTCTCTTCCTGTTCATAAACCGGTCTAACTCCTCCTGCCGATGGCTGAGCTGGACCAAAAACTCAAGCCACTCTTGAACCAAGTTTAGAGAATCAAAGAACCTGAGCACCTGTCCGGTAGGCGCAAAGTCCAAAACCACATACTCGTACTGGGGCAAAAGCTCAGAGAGTTTATCAAAGACCGCAGTTTCCAAAGAGGTGGGAGAAGAAGAGATCAAGGACGCAAACCTTTTTGCACCCTCCAAGACAGAGGGAGAAAGAACCTCCTCTAAGCCCTTTAAAACTCTATCCACATAGCTCCGGGCTAAGCTTTGGGCATCAAACTCCACCGCATAAAGATTTGGGAGAACTTGAGTGATATTGCTTCCTACCGATGTTTTGAGTATACCGGAAAGGGAATGTGCTGGGTCCAAGGAAGCCAAAAGGGTTTTACCCTTCTCAGATAGCCATAGGGCTAAGGCGCAGGCTAATGTGCTTTTGCCAACGCCACCCTTCCCTCCAAACATATAAACCTTTTTTAACAGCACGGTAGAAAGTCAAGCTTTGAGTGTTCTATGCCCAAGGTTTTGTGCCAAAGGTGAAATTCAGACAAGAGTTCCGGATAAAGGTCCAAAAGGTATATACCTAAGGGATTGTCAAGACCGAACCATTCTAAGAACATAGAAAAGAGGAGGGCAGACCTCAGGTCCCTGAAGTCCGCCTCCACGGGTTTTTTAAAGTGAAGTTGGACAAATTCCGAAAAGAGTTCTCTTACTTTACGCTCAAGATCCACTGGGCGAGTTGTTTGGCTTCTGCGTCAGACACGTTCTGAGGAGGCATTGGCACAGAACCCCAAACGCCAGAACCACCCTTCTTGATCTTGTTAGCCAAGTAATTCACTGCATCAGGCTTGCCCGCATACTTCTTGGCTACGTCCGCGTAGGAAGGTCCCACCTTCTTTGCCTTTAGGTCGTGGCATGCCATACAACCCTTTTGTTGGGCAAGCTGTTGGTTAGCAAAGGATATGCTTACAAGACCTACTGCCAGTAGCATTAGAGCTTTCTTCATGTTCACACCTCCTAAATAAGGTTATTCTGTGTATTATAATAGGAAAAGCCATATGAAAAAATCATGAAAATTGGCGTCTTTGACTCAGGCGTAGGTGGGCTAACCGTTTTGAAGGCCCTCAGGGAAGAGTTGCCCTCTGCGGATTTCTTTTACTTGGGGGATACCGCCCGAGTGCCCTACGGTGGCAAGTCCAAGGAGACCATCCAAAGATACAGTCTTGAGTGTGCGGAGTTCCTCCTGTCCTTTGGCATAGAGCTATTGGTGGTTGCTTGCAACACCGCCAGTGCTTACGCCCTGGAGCTTCTAAGGGAGGGTTTAACCATACCCGTGGTTGGGGTAGTCCAGCCTGGCGTTGAACAAGCCCTGAAGGTCTCAAAGACCAAAAGAATAGGTGTAATAGGCACGAGGGGCACAGTGCAAAGTGCGGTATATCAAAACCTTTTAAAGGAACAGGGTGCACAGCCTATAGCCAAGGCTTGCCCCCTCTTTGTTCCCTTAGTGGAGGAGGGTATAATCAACGGCAAGATAGCCCAAAGCGTAGTGGAGTATTACTTGGAAGAGCTGAAGGGTAAGGTGGATACCCTCATACTTGCCTGCACCCACTATCCCCTATTAAAAGAGACCATAAGGGAGTACATGGAAGATGTGGAGATTGTGGATTCTGCCCAAGCGGTTGCCCAAGAAGTCAAAAAGTTGGCAAAGAACGAAGGGAATGGGACCCTGAGGCTCTTTTTTACCGACAACTCGCCCAACCTAAGCCATCTTATAAAGCTGATCCTTGGAGAGGAGCAAAGCTACGAGACCATACCTGTCCTTTGTAAGCTCTAAACATGCGCGCCTTAGTGCAAAGGGTAAAGGCCTCTTGGGTGGTGGTGGATGGTAAAGAGGTGGGGAGGATAGAAAAGGGATTGAACATACTCCTTGGGGTCAGGGTGGGAGACACGGAGGAGAAAGTGGATAAGCTGGTGGAAAAAGTGGTACATCTTAGAATATTTGAGGACGAAAGGGGTAAGTTTCAGTATTCCCTCTTGGATGTGAAGGGCTCCGCCCTTGTGGTTTCCCAATTTACCCTTTATGCCAACACCCAAAAGGGCAGAAGACCCAGCTTTGAGGAGGCAGAAAAGCCAGAGAGGGCAAAAGAACTCTATGAACTCTTTGTCAAAAAGCTTTCCCAGTATGTGCCCGTGCAGACGGGCATCTTTGGTGCCCATATGGAGGTTTTCATAATAAACGACGGACCTGTAACCATCCTCTTGGAGGTTTAGAGTTCAATCTCCAAGAGCATACCAAAGGGTACCGCCAGACCACTTAGATATAGGGCTCCCGGTCTAAGAAGGGGCAATAAGTTCAAAAGCCCCCAATCCTTCTCTCCAAAGAACACGGACACCGCGTCTAAATCGTTCTTGGAAACCAAACGGAATATGGCTTGCGTGTTCATCTGAGAAAGTATGTATTTATTCAAGTTTGCGGGTCTTTGGGTTATGGCTATAAGCCCAACACCAAACTTTCTACCCTCCAAGGCTATCCTCTTTGTCATCTGAAGGGCTATGTTTTCCCTTCCTGTAGGAATGTCAATGGCACCCCTCTCCGGTGCAAAGTTGTGGGCTTCCTCAAGGACTATGATCCGCCTCCTGCCATCCTTCATTGAAGAGAGGAATATCTCCTTCATGATAAGCCCCACTATGTTCAGGCGGGATTCTGGGTCTGCCAGATCGCTCAAATCACATATAACCAGTGGACTTTTAGAGTTCACCACCTCCTTTGCCCTTTCCCATACTAGCCTTTGATTTCTCACTGCGTCCTCTCCAAAGTCCCTTGAAAGGAGCTCCAAAAGGTCTTCCGCCTGCTCTTTAATGTCCGCGGGTGCATCAAGGAGAATATCCTCCAAGCTCTTTTCACTGTAAGCTATTTTTTCTAGGTCTGGCTTTAGGGACCTCCTTATTTTCCCAAAGAAAGCCCGCTCTTGGGAGGACCTTTCTCCCACTTCAAAGCCATACCTCTTAAACAACTCTTTTATGTCCTCCGCACCTACGGGAAAGAGGGTATAGGGAAACTTCACATAATCTATGAATTCCTCGTTTTCTTTTAGCTTTTTGAAATACTCTCCAAAAAGGTCTATGACAAAAACTTGGGCGTAGCCTTTGTCCTTTATGTCCTTTAAAAGCCGAACCACAAAGGTGGTCTTCCCAGAACCTGTGGTGCCAAGCACCGCCATGTGCATGGTGGCAATCTTCGTAAGGTCCAAGTAGGCGGGTGTGCCCACGCCAAAGAGCTTACCCGCAAAGACCTTAACCTCCATCGGATAGCCGGACATGTTGGTGCCCATAAGCTCCTTCAATTCCTCCTCTTCTTCCATCCTCACAAACTGGGTGCCCACTTCCAAAGTCTTTAAGGGCACTCCAAAAAGGCTCTCCTTTTCCTTTTCCCTGTGCTTTATATATTCGCAAACTACATGAACCTTCCCCACCTTTATCCTTCCGCTTTCCTCTGCCATGCCGTTTATGAGGGCAACCACCCAGTCCTTTTGAAGGCTACTTAGTTTTAGACTAAGGCTATCGGGACCCAAGGTGCTAACGTTCCTGAGCTTACAGACCAAAAAGCCTTTGTCTGTATTTACCTTCAAAAAGCTCTCCTCAGGTAGGTCTTCCAAAAGCAAGACCTCCAACTCGGTGGAAGAGTGTGCCCTCAGAGCAACCGCCACCGTGTTTTTGTCCAGTTTAACAGAGGATCCTTTTAAAAGCTCCCAAAGTGCCAAAAGCTCCTTTATCTTCTCTTCCTCTTCAACCAGCACCATAGCTTCCA
>WYEK01000095.1 GCA_009903855.1 Thermocrinis sp. | reverse complement strand
GATTCTACCTTTCTAAGTCTAAATATGGCTACTATTATACCAAGACCTACCGCCGCTTCCACCGCCGCAAGGGCTATGATAAAGAGAGCAAAAATCTGACCATCTACCAATCCTAAGTGGCTATCTGCACCAACGAAGGCAATATTAACCGCGTTCAGGGCAAGCTCCGTGCTCATGAGTATGGCCACCAAGTTTCTTCTGACGATCATTCCAAAAACTCCAAGTCCAAACAAAAGTACAGACAGAATTAAGTACGCTTCAAGAGGTACTATCTTCATAGGTTTTATCCTCCTTCCTTCCTATGAGCACTGCTCCAATCATACCCACTAAAAGCACCAGGGACACCAGTTCAAAGGCAAAGAAATATTTGCTAAAGAGAATAGAACCCACCACCTGTGTGTTGCCAAGGTTTTGGATGAACTCCCTTATCTGACCCTTGGGAGACACACTAACACCCAAGAGAAAAACCAATATGATCTCCAAGTAAAAAGCCAAGAGTATGGGAAAGGTCAAAACTCCCTCAATGCGGTAATGACTGTCCTTTTTAAGGGCTTTCTCCCAGGGCACCGCGGTTAGCACCAGTACGTAAAAAACTGCTATGGCAACCGCATAGATGAGAAGCTGCAAAGCCCCCACCAACTCTGCCCCCGCCACAAAGAATATACCCGCCACCATAACCAAGGTAGAGAGCAAGGAAAGGATCACATAGATAATGTTTGAAAGAAAAACCACCCCAAGAGCGGACAGAAGGGTCATAGAGGCAAAAAACAGGAAGGCAATCCACTGCATCATTGCTTTTTCACCTCTGGCAACTTTAGGTCGTTTTCGTACCAAAGGCGCATCCTCTGGGCGTCGTCTATCCAGATTCTGTCTGGTTCTTTTTCCCTTCTCCTCTGCCAGTCCCTACCCACACGCTCCAGCACATCCAAGGTCAAAACCGAGTCCTTCCTGCTATAACTGGCGGTTTCGTGAATGTCGCTCTGAAAGAGACAATCCACCGGGCAAGCATCCACGCAAAAACCACAAAAAGTACAAAGAAGCATGTTCATGTTAAAAACGCTTACCCTTCTCTTGCCGTTGGGCAGTTTTTCTCCCTCTATCTCAAAGAGCTGAGGAACAGGGCAAGCCCTTTTACACAGCAAGCATACCACACACCTGCTTTTGCCGGGTTCCACTTCAACCTTAAACCTCTCCACCCACTCGTCAAAGGCGGGCTGTGGCTCCCTGCCATCCACCACCTTATGACCAAAAAACCCCCTGAACCTTTTGGGCGGAGTGAGCTTTTCGTAAGGATAGTGGGTGGTTATCGTTTTACTGAAGGCGTGTCTTATGGTAACGGAAAGGCCCCTTATAAAGTCTATAAAAAAGATCCTCTCAAGCCAGGAAAGTGGTTTTTCAAAGACCTTTTTAATCATGGCTCACCTCCATACAATGGGTGCAAGGACTGCGGTAAGCACCAAATTTACAAAAGTAAGCGGAAGCATTACCTTCCAGGCGGTCTCTGTAATCTGGTCTATCCTATACCGTGGCAGGGTCCAATGGAGCCAAAGAACGAAAAGAAAGAGCAGAGCAACCTTTAAAACAAACCAAACAAAGGGAGACAGCGGTCCCAAGAAAAACAGCGGGTCTATAAAGCCCAAGAAGGGAATGTTTATGGGAGACCATCCACCCAAAAAGAGAACCACCGCTATGGCAGACAGAGAAAGCACCTCCACATACCACTCCACCAACGGAAAGAGACCAAACTTTATGCCCCCGTACTCTACGGTAAAGCCCGTCACCAACTCCGCCTCCGCTTCCTGAATATCAAAGGGAACTCTTCCCGTCTCCGCCAGCATGGCAAACATGTATACTACGAAGGCTATGGGCTGAAGCCATATATACCAAAGCTTTTGGTTAATCTGTTGTTGGACGATCTCGTAAGTGGAGAGGGTACCTGCGAGGATGACGGGACCCATAACCGCAAAGGTGATTACCACCTCATAGGAAACTATTATGCCCGCCTTTCTCATACTACCAATGAGTGCGTATTTGGAGTTGGACGCCCAACCTGCCAAGGCTATAGCATAAACCGCCATGGAACCGAGGGCAAAGACCAAAAGTAGCCCCACGTTCACATCTGTTAGGATGGGCTTTACCTTTACACCAAAAAACTCAAACTCCGGACCAAAGGGAACCACCGCAAAGACAAGTACCGCAGGCACAAGGGCAAGCACCAAGGCCAAGTTGTATAAAAACCTGTTGCCGGTGCGTGGGAATATATCCTCCTTGGTAATAAGCTTTAGTCCATCCGCCAAGGGTTGCAAGAGTCCGTGCCATCCCACCACCATAGGTCCGGGTCTTCTTTGGATGTGCGCTGCCACCTTTCTTTCTACCCACGTAAGATAGGCACCCAGTCCAAGAACAACTCCCAATATGACCAGTATTTTTATTCCTATCACCAGTAGCTGAACAAAAAGGCTCCCCATAACCTCCTCCAAAAGGGCTTAATAGTTTATCACATCAGCGGTCTATTTCACCCACCACTGGGTCAAGGCTAGCCAATATGGCAACCGCATCCGCAATAACCCTATCCTTCATAAGCTTAGGATAGATACACAGGTTGTACATAGAGCCTGGCCTTATCTTTACCCGGTAAGGCTTTACGCCACCAGTGGAGTATATGTAAAAGCCCAGCTCTCCCCGTGGATTTTCGCCAGAAGAGTATATTTCACCCTCCGGCACCTTTAGACCTATTCCGTCCAAGGACAACTTTAACTTTTTGGGATCCGGAGATTCCGCAAAGAAGGGAGCAGATTTAGGCATCTTTTCCAACTTGCTTACGCACTGTTCTATAATCCGGATGCTCTGACGCATCTCCTCCAACCGTACCAAATAACGGTCGTACACATCCCCATTTTCTCCCACTGGCACATCAAACTCCACCCATGGGTAAGCGTCATAAGGTTCAAACTTTCTTATGTCGTAGGGCACACCAGAGCCCCTTGCCACCGCTCCAGTCAGCCCATAATAATACACATCCTCCTTCTCTATTATTCCCACGCCCACGTTTCTTCTTAGCCAAATCCTGTTCCTGCTCAGTATGGTTTCCCAATCTTTCAACTCTTTAGGAAATCTCTTCACAAAGGCTTTTATAACCTCAAGGGCGCCCTCCGGCAAATCCATCCTAACACCACCTATCCTTGGGTAGCTTATGGTAAGCCTTGCACCGGTGATGCCCTCTATGATGTCCATGATCTTTTCCCTTTCCTTAAAGGCATACAAGAATATAGTTAGGGCTCCAATATCTAAAGCGTAGGTCCCAAGCCAAAGAAGGTGGGAGTTGATCCTCTGCAGTTCGGACATCATGGTGCGTATGTACTTTGCCTTCTCGGGCACCAGGTCCTCTATACCCAAAAGTCTTTCCACCGCCACCACCCAGGCTTGGTTGGAGCATAGGGCAGAGATATAATCCATACGGTCCGTATAGACCAAAAACTGGTTATACATTTCGTTCTCCGCCAGCTTTTCCACACCCCGGTGAAGCTGTCCCAAGATCACATCGCATTGGACAACCCTTTCCCCCTCCAAGTCAAACAGGAACCACATGGTACCGTGGGTTCCCGGATGCAAGGGTCCCCAGTTCAAAACCAGCTGTGCCTTTTTCTTTAACCTTCTCTTTTCGGTAATTTCCAAATCCTCCAATGTAGGCACAGGCGTATGCATACGGTCGTAGTTCATAAGCCCCTGTAAGTTATCACCCCACAA
>WYEK01000068.1 GCA_009903855.1 Thermocrinis sp. | reverse complement strand
CTAAAGCCCCTTTTTGGAGATCGGGTGGTTTCTCTCTCTTCCTTTGATAGCCCAAGACAGTTTGTGAAAAACTGGTTTTTGGCACAGGAGGAGGGAAGGGTGATCCTGAGCTCAAGGCTCGGGCTTTTGGTGCCCTTTAAGGAGCCCTTTGCCTTTGTGTTATTTGAAGACCAAAATACAAAGTTATACAACGGGATAGACCTTAGGAACTATCTTTTCCACCTTTATAGGTATTACGGCTCTCAGTTTTTTTACTACACCACAAGCCTTGGAGTGGATACCTACCAAAAGGTGAAGATTGGTGCTTGGCAGTTGGAAAAACTTGGCTACTCCGCAAATGTGAAAATCCTAAAAAGAAAGCCGGAGGAGGTTTTCTCCCAAGAGCTTCTTTCAAAGTTAGAGGACAACTCCCTCCTTCTGATAAGAAAAACGGGTTACTCTTATGCGTACTGTCCCAGGTGTCAGTTTTTGGCAGAATGCCCCCAGTGTGGCACCTTTTTGACTTTAAGTAAAAGCCAAAACAGTCTTTTTTGCACTCGTTGCAAATGGTATGGTCCTCCCACTTGTCCCCAATGCGAGGGTCCTGTGGTTCCCCAAGGCTTTGGTGTGGAGAGGGCGGTGGAGGAGCTGGAAAAATACGGACTTGTAAAAGAAAGCTTGCACTTTGACACTAAGCCTTCTCTCTCGGGCACCTACAAAAAGGTCTTTTTGGTTCATGGAGATAACCTGCTTTCCCTTCCTAACTTTAACGCAGAGGAAGAATTTTACAAGTATGTGCACAGGGCATGGGCAATGGCGGAGCAGGAGTTTTATCTGCAAACCTTTCTGGAAGAGGAGCTAGTGGAAAGGTACCTAAGGGATGACTTTCTGGAGGAAGAGCTGGAAAAAAGAAGGGAAGAAAACCTACCTCCCTTCACAAAGCTTATCTTGGCGGTCTTTCCCAAAGACAGAGAAAAGGTTCTGAGGGAACTACCCTTTGCAAAAACCCGGATATATGGCAATCTGCTGGAGGTTTTTCTAAAAGTGGAGCCAAAGCGTTTGAGGGAATTTTTGCCAAAGCTAATTAAACTTGATCCCCTGAAACTTGAGCTGTGGTAAAAATTGCCCCCTCTTTATCCACCTTCAAGGATAAATACTTTGCGGATATGCCCGCCTCTTGAAAGGCATAAACCATGGCACTTCCTACCTTGTACTCCCCCTCAAGGCAAAGGCTGGCTATGGTAGGACCAGCCCCACTTAGAAAGACCGCAAGGGCACCTTCCGAGTATGCGCTCTCTAAAACCCTATCAAAGTTTGGAATTAGGGACTTCCTGTAGGGTTGATGAAGCCTGTCCTTTACTGCGGACCTTAGGGCTTGATAGTCCCTTTTGCAAAGGCTTGCCACCAAAAGGCTCGCCCTTTGTATGTTATAGACTGCGTCCTTCAAAGAAACTTCCTGCCTTAATACCTCCCGTGCCTTCTTTGTGGAAAGCTCAAAGTCTGGAATGCAAACCACCACCTTTAGTTCCTCCGGAAAGTCCAACCTCTGATAATGGACCCTTTCGTCTACTGCACACACTAAAAAGCCTCCAAGAAAGGCTGGCAGTAGGTTGTCCGGATGTGGCTCAAACTCAAAGGCTACCCTTAGCCTTTCTTCCAGGCTCAAGGTCCTTTGATAGAAGTGTTCCCAGAGCTTTATGGCAGACACGATGGCGGTGGCAGAAGAACCTAGTCCCCTTGCGGTGGGAATGTGGTTTTTCATCTTAACCTTCAAAGGAATGGGCTTTTGGGAAAAGAGCTCGCAAGCTTTTAGATATACTCTGGCAAAGAGGTTTTCTTCGTTCTTTGGAAGTTCTTGCCCTTCCCCCTCTATCTCAAACTCCCATCTGTCCCAAGGCTGTGCGGTAAAGTAGTTGTATAGGTTCAAGGCAAGCCCAAAGGTGTCAAAGCCTGCACCCAGGTTGCTGGTGCTTGCGGGAACCCTTAGAGTCGCATAGTCCTGTCCCATCCTCTATATCCTACCATATCCTTTATTGCCAAAGCAAGCTCCCTTATCTCCTTCTGGGCGTGCGGGTGGGTCCTCAGGGTTATAAAGTTATCCAAAGAGATCCTTGGCACCGTCCAGTAAAAGCGCGTTTTCATAAACTGCGGAAGGATGCCCCTTGCCAGTTCTTTGGCAGTTCCCTTCTCCACCATGTTGGCATAGAGGGTCTTTAGGTCCTCCACATACCACTTGATCTTTTTGAGAAAAAGGGAGTTCCAAGGTTCTTCCAAGGGTGTATCCTCGCTCGCCTGTTTGTTGCTCTTTGACTGCTTCCTTAAATACTCCGGAATGTAAAAATCGGGCTCGTAGGATACATACCTTCTACTTACTTCGTTGTATGAGCCAAAGCGGTGTCTGTGCCATTGGCGTGCAACAAACAGAGGGCACTCCACCACAAAGGTGTAGTAATCCATCGGACTGTCCAGCTCTAACTTATCCACTAAACCCACAAAACCTGAAGATGTTTCCACAAGCTCCCTCACATATGCGCTGTCCGTTGAATAACCTTTGGGCTCTCTTCCGACCACCACCGAATAGACCGCAGGCAGTTTTTCTTCTATAACCCTTAGAACTTCCTCTGGCATGTGCTCCCAAGCGTTTATGATATTCCTGAGATTCAACCACAAAAACTTGCCATCCCAATAGGCTTGAAAGGTAGGGTTTTTGACCTTTCTCAAAAGGGAGAGCCAAAACTCTTCGTCGCTTTCAAAGGCCATTACCACATGCTCAAAGGGTGATGCATGCCTGTTTTCAAAGAGAAACTTTATGAGCTTTATATCTCGCTCCTGATCAACCTGCTCATCCTTTGCAAAAGACACACGAGCGCAACGTACAACCCTTTGGTCTGAACCAAGCAAAAACACAGCCATGGGCTTAAACTATTATACAGATGCTAAGACCCTTATTGTATGGAATTGTCCTCACTGTTTTCGTGCTTACTGGCTCTTTTCTTTATGTGCTAAAAAGGACTATGAGCAAAGAGATCTTTGAAGTTCTCCCATTGCTTGACAAAAGGTATTTGTTCCTTTCTGTTCTAAGCATGTTTTTTTATCACACCTTTGACAACATCAGACTCTTTATCCTTGCCCGGGCTATGAATCTCAGGTATTCTTTTTCTTATGGCTACTTAATCTCTTTTATAAACACCTTTGGGGCCACCATCACACCCGCCCACCTGGGAGGAGAGATGATGTCTTTGTACACCCTCTCCAGAAAAGGAGGGAGGTTGCACAAAGTCATGAGCGTGGTAGTTATGAAGACCCTAACAGGAATGGTCTTTTTTGTTTTTATGCTCCCTTTCTTGGTCTATTACTTTTATAAGCATACTCAATCCGCAATAAAACTTTTTGTCATATTGGTAGTTTTAGGATTGCTGAGCCTTTTGGTCTACAAAGTGTTCAAATATTTTTTTGATAGATCCAAGGACCAAAACCAAAGCCTGATGCTGAAGATCAAATACACTCTGAAAAGGTTCACTATCGTAAGCAGACTATTTTTGAAGGACAAAAAGAAGCATATTTTCTTGGCCACCCTCAGTAGTATGCTCTTGTATGTATGCTTTTTGCTGTCGGGAGCCTTTCTGCTCTCTGCCTTTGAGCCTTCTGTGAGCTTTTCGAAGGCTGTTCTTTCGCAGATAGCCCTGCTGTATGCTATCTTTTTGAGCCCCACACCCGGGGGAAGTGGTGTTGGCGAGGTGGGAGGTTTGGAGGTCTTCTCTGGCTTTCTT
>WYEK01000058.1 GCA_009903855.1 Thermocrinis sp. | reverse complement strand
GTTCCTAATGCACCGTGTGGAGTTGAAAGTGTGGAGTTGAATGAGTGAATTTAAAGGTTGGAGTCGAGTAATGATATAATTCTTTCTATGAGGTATTTATGGGGAAGTTTATTGCTGGCTTTGGGAGTAGCTGTTGGGTCCGATTGTGTGCCAAAACTCAGTGCGGACGAAGTGAGCAGGCAAGCAAGCCAGTATGTGGGAAGGGTTTTGTCTGTAAGTCTTTCTAAGAACAAGAAGGGAGAGTGTTATTATAGGGTTAGAGGAACGGAGGGCTCCGCGGTTATAGATGCCAACGATGGAAAGCTCTTAAAGTTCTACAGAAAGAGAGATTAAGGCGCCCAAGGGTAATTTGTGCATAGTCCAATTTTATAGAGGGGCTATATTTAATTTTTATGATTTTGGAAAAATACAGCGGACCCATAGACCTTAATTATATGACCTACGAGGAGCTTGAAAGGCTCGCCGAGGAAGTCAGGGACTACATCCTTGATGTTACTGCAAAAAACGGAGGGCATGTGGCACCGGGGCTGGGTGTGGTGGAACTAACAATAGCCCTGCTGAGAGTTTTTGACCCTCCAAAGGATGTTATAGTTTGGGATATAGGGCATCAGGCTTACCCTTGGAAGATCCTAACGGACCGCAAAGACCAATTCCCTACTCTCAGGCAATATGGGGGCATCTCTGGCTTTTTGAGAAGGGAAGAGAGTATTTACGATGCCTTTGGTGCGGGGCATAGTTCCACATCCATCTCTGCGGGTTTGGGTTTTAGGGTTGCCAAGGACCTTTTAAAGAGGGATGATTACGTGGTTGCGGTCATAGGCGACGGTGCAATGACGGCGGGTATGGCTTTTGAAGCCCTCAACAATGCGGGGCATCTCAGACCAAACAAGTTTATAGTTATCCTCAACGACAACGAAATGTCCATATCTCCCAACGTGGGGGCAATATCCACTTACCTTAGCAAGATCATAAGCGGGCGTTTTGTTCAAGAGACCCGTCAGAGGGTAAAGCGTCTGGTTCATCGTTTGGGAGGTCCCGCAGAGAGGTTTATGAAGCTAACGGAGGAGTTTTTAAAAGGTCTGATATCACCGGGCATAATCTTTGAGGAGCTTGGCTTTAACTACATAGGACCTGTAAACGGACATGATTTGCCTGCACTGGAACGCACTCTAAAGAATGTGAAGGAAATTGAGGGACCTGTTCTTTTGCATGTATACACCAAGAAGGGCAAAGGCTACAAGCCCGCAGAGAAGGACCCGGTTACATGGCACGGAGTGGCACCCTACAAGAGAGAATCGGGCGAGTTTATAAAGAAGCCTTCTCCTCCCACCTGGACTTCCGTTTTCGGAAAGGCAATCGTGAAGATGGCGGAGATGGACGAAAAGGTGGTGGTGATAACTCCAGCCATGAAGGAGGGCTCTGGGCTTGTGGAGTTTGCGGAAAAGTTTCCCAACAGGTTCTTTGATGTGGGTATTGCGGAACAGCACGCATGCACCTTTGCGGGTGGCTTGGCGGCGGAGGGTCTAAAGCCCGTAGCGTGCTACTATTCCACCTTTTTGCAAAGGGCATACGACCAGGTTATACACGACATAGCTTTGCAAAAGTTGCATGTGGTCTTTGCCATAGACAGGGCGGGATTGGTGGGCGATGATGGTCCAACCCATCACGGCGTCTTTGACCTTTCTTACCTGAGATGCATACCAAACATGATCGTTTGTGCTCCAAAGGATGAGCAGGAGCTCATAGACCTTTTATACACCGGTTTAAATCAGAACCTTCCCTTTGCCCTCAGGTATCCAAGGGGACCAGCCTACGGTGTGCCCACTGGTGATCCAAAGCTAATACCCGTAGGAAGCTGGGAGGAACTTTTGGAAGGGGAGGATGGTGTTATACTGGCGGTGGGCTATCCTGTCTATCAAGCCCTAAAGGCGGCGGAGGAGCTCAGAAAGGAAGGTATAAGGCTTGGAGTTGTCAATGCCCGCTTTGTAAAGCCTATGGACGAGCAAATGCTACTGGACCTCTGCAGTAGGTATGACCTTTTTATAACAGTGGAAGATAACACGGTGGTGGGTGGCTTTGGTTCCGGAGTGCTTGAGTTCCTCTCTAATAAAGGTATTCTCAAGAGGGTGATAACCTTGGGCATTCCAGATAGGTTCATAGAGCATGGTAATCAAAACCTTTTGAGAAACTTGGTGGGCATAGACGCAGAGGGCATTGCAAGAAGCGTAAGACAAGCCTTAAGAAAAGTGCTTTAAACTTATACTTATGCTCATTGGCTCTCTCTCCCTTTACTTTGTTTCCACCCTTTTGGGTGTGTGCGCCCTCTTTAGAAGACCTCTCTGTGGTCTTTTATCTGTGTTGCTGATGCTACCCGCCTTTGGCTTGTATTTCTTTAGCCTTTTTTACAGCTACCTCAGGGAAAAAACCTTTCCCTTGGGGGACCCTTACGGTTTTATATCCTTCCTTGGCAATCTTTTTGTTCCTACCTTTCTTTTTTTGACGTATAAGTACAGGAACCTCTTGGGCTTTGCCCACTTGGTGGCTTTTGTGGGATTTTTGGCTACCCTCTTTACCTTACCCTCCTCACCCTCTCCTTACAAGAGCACCCTTTATGGTCTTCATCTCCTTTTTGCATCCCTTAGCTATCTTTTTGCCCTAATGGGGGGACTTTCCGCCTCCCTCAGGCTTATCTTAGAAAAGCGCTTAAAAAAACATGTCTTTTTTCAGGCTTACGTGCCTTTGGATAGTTTGAGAAGGGCAGAAAGGCTATCTATAAATTTAGCCTTTTTGGGCTTTACCTTTACCCTTGTTTTCGGAAGCTTATGGACGCGCACCCAATTCGGAAAGCATTGGATAGATGACCCAAAGCTCATAACTACCCTATTGCTCTGGTTGTATTATGCGTCGCTTTCTCATCTAAACCTTTTGAAGAAACTCAAACCCAAAAGGTTCTCGGAAGGAGTTATCCTTGGCGCCATTTTTTCTTTGATCAATCTGTTCTTTGTAAGGCACAGTTTTTAACAATGATATAATAGGATAGCATGAAAAACATAGTGATCACTCCAATAACCTTTGAACCTGTTTATGCTCAGCAGGTGGAAATTGTAGAAAGAAAGGGTGCTGGACACCCAGATACCATATGTGATTACTTGGCGGAGGAGCTCTCCGTTGCTCTATGCAAGTGGTATGAGGAAAACTTCGGGGCAGTTATGCACCACAACGTGGACAAAGCTCTCTTGGTGGGCGGTAGGGCAGAGCCAGTCTTTGGTGGAGGAGAAGTAATAGAACCCATAGAAATCTACTTGGTTGGAAGGGCTATTTTGGAGAAGGATGGCAAGGAGCTTGGAAATGTGCAGGAGTTTGTTCAAAATGTGGTTGAAGACTGGCTTTCCAAAAATTTAAGGAACTTGGATGTTAAAAGGCATATAAAGGTGCACGCAAAGTTAAAGCCCGGTAGCAAAGACCTGGTGGAACTTTTTGAAAGGTTTCAAAAGAAGGGAGAGGTTCCTTTGGCAAACGACACCTCCTTTGGGGTAGGCTTTGCACCCTTTGATGACTTGGAAAGGGCGGTTTTTGAAACAGAGCGGTTTTTAAACTCTTCAGAAATCAAGAAGGAGCATCCCGAAATAGGGGAGGATATAAAGGTTATGGGGGTAAGGTTCGGAGAGAAAATAAGGCTAACCGTTGCCCTTGCCTTTGTGAGCAAATACATAAAGAACGAAGACGAATACTTTGCTAAAAAGGAGGAAATTTTAAGAAAGACCAAAAACTACATACAGGAGCTCTTGGGAAGGGA
>WYEK01000054.1 GCA_009903855.1 Thermocrinis sp. | reverse complement strand
CCAGGTCAGAACGCCGGCCTGTCAAGCCGGAGGTCGCGGGTTCAAGTCCCGTCGGCTCCGCCACTCACTTTCTCAAAAACCAAAATATAAGGTTAAGGATAAGGGTCAGCAAAAGGCTTATTAGCAGAGAAGTGGCTAAGGGAAAGTAAAAGGTAAAATTGTCCCTCTTTATGAGGATATCCCCAGGCAGTTTTCCAAAGCCAAAGGGAAGTTTCTCAACCAACAGAAGGACCAAACCAAAGACTATAAAAAACACACCAACAAAGATAAGCCACTTTCCAAGGTCCGTCATACCGCAATCAATGCTGTTCCAAAAATTTATCTTAAAACAAATTTATCCGAAGCGTTTCTGGAAAGTGATATAATTTTTCTTATGCAAAGCCTTCAGAGTCTGCTGGGTGCCCGTTGTGGGACCAACGGAAGGAACCCTGAAGACGGGAAGGATTTTAAAGTCCTTGCCACTGCCCAGCAGGTTCTGAGGGTAGCCCTCCTCTTCCCTGTTCTTGAGAGGAGAATACTCCTCTCCTCCTGCAAGGGAGCGTGGGACAGGGTGAGGGAAGGGTTAGTTCCCTTAGAGGCTGGGGGGACGCCCCGATGAGGGGTTTTTCAAAACAGCCTCTGCTGCAATCCTCCTCCTGCGAGAGAGAACAAAGGCTATAACCTCTGCCACCGCCCTGTAGAATTTAGGTGGGATCTCCTCCCCAACCTCCACCACTGGATAGAGGGCTCTTGCCAACTCTTCCCTTCTGACTATGGGAACGCCATGAACGATGGCAACCTCTACGATCCTCTCCGCTATTTCACCTTTGCCCTTTGCCAAGAGGATGGGTGCTTTATCTCCCTTGCTGGGGTCATAACGGAGGGCTATGGCTATGTGAGTGGGGTTTGTGATAACAACGCTCGCCTTGGGAACCTCCTGAAGCATCCTACCCTTTGCCAACTGCCTCATCCTCCGCCTGATGGCACCTTTAACAAGGGGATTACCCTCGTGCTGTTTGTACTCCTCCTTTACCTCCTCCTTACTCATCCTGATCCTTCTTTCGTAATCCCACCGTTTGTATGCATAGTCCAAAAGGGCTATAAACAGGGCAATCACCGAGATAAAGACCACCAACTTAAAGGTAAAGCTCAAAAAACCCCTTATTGCGGTTGAGTTTTCACTGGCAAATAGGCTCAAAAATTCCCAAAGCCCAGATTTAACAAAGAAATAGGCAACTATCATAAGGAGGAAGACCTTCAGCAGGTTCTTTGTAAGCTCAAAGAGGGTGGTCATTGAGAAAATTCTCTTTAGACCCTCAAAGGGGTTTAGCCTTTCAAGCTTGGGCTCAAGGGGTTTTATGGTGAAAATAAAACCAAACTGGGCTATGTGGGTAAGAACAACTACCAGAAGGCTTAGCACAAAGAAGGGCAGTATAAGGGGGAATATGCTTTCCTTTATTTGAATGAAGATCCTATGGAAATCAACGTGTGGGTTTAAAGAAACACTCCAAAATAGCTCCAAAACCTTACTAAAAAGCGTATATCCTGTGAAAAAGATCGCTATACTCCCTAAGAGGACTGTGCTTGCGGTGGCGATCTCTACGCTTTTGGCTACATTACCCTCCTCCCTGAGCTTTCTTCTCCTATAGGGCGTCGCCCTTTCTGTCTTGTTTTCCTGCGCCATATTAGCCTCCCACAGCCCTGCTGAATTTGATTATATACTCCTTTAGGTGGCTTGAGAGCAGATAGGATATTAGTGGAAAGAGGACCACCAAAAGGGCAAAGCCCAAAAACACCTGCAGAGGCAGACCAACTATGAAGACGTTTATTTGAGGTATGAACCTATTCAGGAGGGCAAGGGTCAGGTTTAAAAGGAGCATGCTCAGAACGATGGGCAGGGAAATTCTAACCGCAAGGCTAAAGCCCTCATAAAAAAGCTTTAGGAACACATCCGGGTTTATGGAATAGAGGTCAAAGGTTCCCAAGGGCACCTTGCTCAGGCTATTGGCAAGGGAGAAAAAAACTATTTCTGGACCTCCCACTGAGAGAAAAAAGGATGTAAAAAGTAGCATAAAAAACACAGAAAAGACAGAAGCTTGGGGCTGTTGGGGAAGGAAAAGGGTGGCAATGGATAAACCCATGTTTATGCCTATGATCTCCCCCGCCATCATAACCGCATCAAAGATAAACCTAAGAAAAAGACCACTGAAAAAACCAAAGAGAAACTCCTTTAAAACTGCAAGAAAAAAGTGTCCTGTGGTAGCAAACTCTATAGGTTTTTGGTCTGTGTATAAAAAGAGCATAAAGGAAAGGGCAGTAGCAAAGAAGACCTTAAAAGTGTTTGGCAACAGTTCTCTACCAAAGAAGGGCACCATAAAGAGAAAGGAAATAACCCTAACATGAAGCAAAAAGAGGGTTAAAAGGCTGTTTAGGTCAAGGGAGATCATCGGAGCCAGACGGGAATATTAACTATGAGCTCCTTTGTAAAGTCCAGCAGTTTGTTTAGCATCCACGCACCCAAAAGAAGAACGACCACATAGGCCGCTATGAGCTTTGGGATATAGCCGAGGGTCATTTCCTGTATTTGGGTGGCAGATTGAAGAATGCTAACGATAAGTCCCACAAGAAAGGTAACCAAGAGGACGGGCGCTGCCAAAATAAAAGCTAGCTCAAGCATCTTCTGTCCCATAGAAAGGATAAGGTCCGGGCTCATTGGTAGCTCCTTACAAGGGAAAGTATAACAAGTTCCCAACCGTTAGCCAACACAAAGAGCATGAGTTTAAAGGGCAAGGATATGATTTGGGGCGGAATCATGAGGATACCCATGGCTATAAGTATGGACGCAACCACTAAATCTATAATCAAAAAGGGTAGGAATAGTAAAAAAACTATCTGGAAAGCCACGCTTATTTCGCTCACCATAAAGGCGGGGATCAACACGCTCAGGGGAATATCCTTCGGTGATTTGATCTTTTCCCTTTCCTCTTTGCTCATACCAGACACATCCAAGAAAACCTTTATGCTCTCCTTTCTTGTATGTTTAGCCATGAACTCCTTTAAAATGTCCGAGGTCCTTTCAAAGAACACCTGATCGGTTATTTCCCCCTGAGCAAAGGCTGAAGTGCATTTTGGTTTATGCTTTCAAAAACAGGCTTCATGATAAAAAAGGTCAAAAAGAGGGCAAGGGATACGATCACCTGATTGGGTGGAACGGTGGGAACACCCAAAGCTTGCCTTATCAAGGATAACACTATAACGATCCTAACAAAGGATGTTGTCATGATCAGAATGGATGGGGCGAGGGATAGAACGGTCAGGAGAATCAAAAGCCTTATGGAGGTGTCCAGCTGTCCTGTGCCAACCTTTAGCTCTATGTTTGGCAGTATCTGCCCTTGGGCGTAGCAAACACCAATTAACAAAAGGCTAAGGGCTAAGGTCTTTATAAACAACATCCGCACCCCTTTCGCTTACGAGGATTAGCATATACACACTCTTCACCTCAAGCTCCACCAAAAAGGTACCCCTCACAAGGGGAACAATGCTTAAAACCTTCAAATTCCCCGACTTTCCTTTAAGGCTCAGCCTTGTTAAAAGAGGATGCAGATATGGAACCACTAAGAGTATGAGCACCACCACTATAGCTAAAGAGATAAGGACCTTTAAAAGGCTATAAAAGAAATCCATCACGATGTCTGAACTACAAACTCAGTAAAGTATATGTTTCGGACACCACCTTCTACTAAAATGATATTAAGTCTTCTTATAAGCTCTAACCTTAGGGCTTCCCTTCCTTCGGGCGTCCTCACAAAATCAGAGGTTTTGCTACTTATCACATCTATGATTGCATC
>WYEK01000104.1 GCA_009903855.1 Thermocrinis sp. | reverse complement strand
AACCCCTGTTGGAGTGTGAGTTTTACCACGAGGTGGGTATAAGGATCCTTATAAAGAAGGTCGTAGAGGAAGGTGCCAAGCACGATTATGCCCTAAAGCCTATCTTTTCATACTCTTACAAGCACCACTTTAAGGTCTTTTTCAGAAAAGACATAGGAGCAAGGAGGACAGACAAGCTCATTGAAAAAATAGGCTACCTGCTTTACTGCACCCATTGTTTATACAGGGAGGGCGTCTCCCTTGAAGGCATAAAAGGGCAGTGTCCCCACTGCGGGCATAAACTTTTGGTAGCTGGTCCCCTTTGGCTTGGAGGGCTTTGGGAGAAGGAAACATTGGAGAGGGTTTGGAGTTTGAGGGGTGCCATAGAACTTTCGGAGGAGACCGTTAAGCTATTAAAAAAGATCAGGCAAGAATCAAAGGTCAACAGCCTTGGCTTTTACAGTCCCTCCTACATAGCAAGGGCTTTCAAACTTGCCCAACTACCACCAAAGGAATTTTTCTTAAAATTCTTTGAGGGCACACCCACCCACTTTAGCCCAGAGGGCTTTAGGACATCCCTTGAGCATGGAGAGTTTTTAAGGAGATTGCATGAGTTCATACAGAGAGGTGGCAGAACTAATCCTTAAGTTAAAGGGAGAGCTCTTTTTGTCTCCGAGGGAAAGGTGGTTTCTGAAGAGGTTAGAAGAGTCCGCCTACCCTTGGCAGTTGGTGGAGGAGGGGATAAAGAGGTTTTACACCAAACTTCCACCGGAAAGACGAAAAAAGACACCCGCCTTCTTTGCCCTTGGTGAGATTGAAAGATTAAGAAAAAAAGCAATAAAAAACTCCGCAGGGAAAGGGGATAACTGGAGGGAAAGGTTCAAGAGTCTTTTGGAAAAGCTGGGAGAGTATATTGAGGTGCCAAAGGTGGAACCCAAAGACAAAATGTCCGCAGAGGAAATTCTGGCGGACTTGGAGAGCAAGCTATACAAACACCTCTGGGAGAACTTGCCAGAGGAAGAAAAGAAAGCCCTTCTTAAAAAGTATGCCCAGTTTAAGCAGGATAAAACCGCCCTTAGTTTTATGATAAAAGGTGAGCTTAGAAAGAAGTTTGGGCTTGGTGTGTTCTCCCTTTTTGTGGAGGAAAGATGAACTTTGATGCGGTGGTTGTGGGTGCAGGTCCGGGTGGAGCCTTCAGCGCCTACTGGCTTGCAAAAAACGGCTTAAAGGTTTTGCTTTTGGAAAAGAAACCGCTTCCCAGGTTCAAGCTTTGCGGAGGTTGTCTTTCTGCGAGGGTGGTCTATCTCCTACCGGAAGGCTGGCAGGGTTTAGTAAAGGCAATAATAAGGGAGGGAACCCTTGGCTACCGTGGAGAGGAAAGCTTTAGTCTTCCCAGTGAAAAGCCATTGGCATACATAGTAGACCGAGCGGAGTTTGACTACTTTTTGGTGCAAAATGCTCAGCAGGTAGGCGTGGAGCTCTGGCAAGAATGCGAACTTTTAGGCTTTGAAGAGGGAGAAAGGATAAAGGTTTACACTTCCAAAGGGGAAGTGGAGGCGGACTTTCTAATAGGTGCAGACGGCTTTTATTCAAAGACCGCCGACCTTTTGGGTTACAAAAAGAAGAGGTTCTTTCGGTCCTTAGAATTTCAATGCCTTACAAACCTCAAAGAGGGCGTGCGTATAGATGTGGGGCTCGTGGAAAAGGGCTACGCATGGGTTTTTCCCACCAATGTAGGCATCGCTTCCACAGGGAAAGAAAACCTTCTGGAACTACTTAAGGACTATTCAACTAAACTGGGTCTGAAGGTGGAAGGCAAGGTTCATGGCTGGCACATACCCTATTTAGAAAATAAAAAGGATTTTCACGCTGGAAGGGGCAGAATTCTGCTGGTGGGCGATGCGTCCAACTCGGTGGACCCGCTCTTAGGGGAGGGTATATACTATGCCCTTTGGGGGGCAAAAAATGCAGTGCAAGCCATCCTTAACTGCCCAAATAATCCGGTAGAGGAATATTTTAGACTTTCAAAACCCATGATAGAAGAGCTTGTCTATGCAGGAAGGATCGCAAAGATAGCCTACCGCTTTCAGAGATTTTCTTACAATTGGGGAAAGAAGGGGGCACTGAAGGCTTACTACAGGCTTTTAAGGGGGGAGGAAAGCTACAAAAAGCTATTTTTTAAAGCTTGGCTTCATTTAATCTAAAACAACAACCTTTCCAGTGGCTGTGGAAAACTCCCTTTTCTCTTCCAGCTTGTTAGTAAGGATATAGCCCAACGCCAAGCCTTTCCTTGACACGGATGTTATCAGACCTACCTCCTTTTCTCCGTCAAAGACTTTTTGTTCCTCCTGAAGGTTTTCTCCTTTAAAGAGAACCAAGGTTCTGGGAAGCCTGCCCTTGTAGTGAATTCTTGCTATAACCTCCTGTCCCACATAACAGCCCTTTGTTAGGCTTATGGCAACGTTCAAAAGCCCAGCCTCAAGGGGTGAGTAGCCCTCCCTCAACTCCTTCCTTATCCTCGGGACCTTTCTCTCTATCCTTAGGTCTTCAAAATCCTCCTCGCTGATCTCTCCCTCCTTGGGAAGTTCAAGTCCGTCCAGCTTACCAAAAATATCAAAACCTTCTTCTCTGAGCCTTAGAGGATTGTTTGCCACAAAAACGCCATCCTTTTCAAAGAACTTGCCCTCTTCTGGCACCATGCCAAAGGTCTTCTCCACCCAATCTTTGGCGGATTCTCCAAAGACAAAAATGTGCCCAAATGTAGTTAGGTCTTCAAAATACACCTTCAGAGAGAGCTTTAACCTTTCAAACTCCTCTATGATCTTTTTTGCGTCTCCCTCTGTGTCCAAAAGGTATGCATCATCCAGCTTATACACAAAGAAATCCTCTATAGGGGAACCGTTTTGTCTGAGCCAAAGGTTGTAGTTAAAGCTAAAGGGCTTTAGACCTCTTATGTCGTTGGTTAGCAGGCTGTGTAAGAAGGAGGTGTGTTCCTCCTGAAAGCCCTTGGGCAGAGTTTTACCTTTTTTACCAAAGACCTTTATCTTTGACCTTTTTAGTTTTACCCATTTCACTCCATTTCCTCCTCATCCTTCATTAGCTTATACACGATGCTGTCTGTTAATGCGATCCAAGAGGCTTCTATGATGTTCTCCGAGACGCCCACCGTACCCCACTTTCTTTTGCCATCGGTGGATTCTATGAGAACCCTCACCTTGGCGGACGTGCCCTCAGATTCATTGACGATGCGAACCTTGTAGTCTATAAGTTGCACCTCTTTTAGGTTTGGATAGAACTCCTCCAGGGCTTTCCTGAGAGCCCTGTCTAGGGCACTGACCGGACCGTTGCCCAAAGATGCGGTGTGTTCTTTCACACCACCCACAGAGAGCCTCACCGTTGCCTCGGAAACTGGTAGCTCGTCGGTGCTCCTTTTGGCTATTAGGACCCTGTAGGCATCCAAATCAAAGTAGTTTCTAACAAGTCCAAAGTGCCTTTTGCAGAGGAGTTCAAAGGATGCCTCTGCCGCCTCAAAGTGATAGCCTTCCTTTTCCAACTCCTTAATCTTTTCCACTAACTTTAGAACCTCTGGAGACCTCTCGTCCACCTCTATACCCATTTCTCTTAGCTTATAGACTATGTTGCTCTTTCCGGAGAGGTCCGAGACGGTGATCTTTCTTCTGTTGCCTACCAAAGATGGGTCTATGTGTTCGTAGGTATCGCTCCTTTTCATTACCGCCGATGCATGTACTCCAGCCTTGTGGGCAAAGGCACTTTCTCCCACATAGGGCATGTTTCTGGGTACGGGCATGTTGGATATTTCCGCCACAAAGTGGGAAAGCTCGGTGAGCCTTTTGAGGTTTTCCTCGGACACCACACTAAAGCCAAGCTTTAGCTGAAGGTTGGGTATTATAGAGCAGAGGT
>WYEK01000020.1 GCA_009903855.1 Thermocrinis sp. | reverse complement strand
CCAAAAGCACTACCCACATCTCCCCTGCCCCTCTGCATCAAAACCACCACTATAAGGAGCAGGGCAACCATTATAAAAAGCACTGTCAGAAGGTAATACATGGAAAAAATTATAATCCCTTACTCACCCTTACCCAAAGCTGGATATATCCCTGCTTGAGTTTGTACCGATTTATAAGAAGCCTGTTTTTGAACTGTTTGGGGACTTTTGCATACTCCTCTGTTTTGGTTATAGCTTCCCAGAGGTTCAAAAATACGTGCTCTCCTTCCCTTTGAAAGGGTCCCTTTTGCAAAAGCTCCTCCAAACCTCTTTCGGTCATCACTCTAAGTCCTATTGCCCTCATCTCCGACTGATCGTTCTTCACACTCTGTGCGTCTTCCTTTAGGGGCACCTGCACTTCCTTTGAAAAGATAAATCCCTTCTTTTTAAAGCCAACCCTCAGTAAGCCATCAAGCACCTCAAAGTTTAAGCCCTTAAAGGTTTCGTTCAGGAGCTCCTTAGGGACTTTTACCTCAATCTCTGCATCTATGAGATTACCCAGGTTTATAAGGTCCTCGGAAAATATACCCATAGTTCTTAAATATAAGTGGAGACGAGGGGATTTGAACCCCCGACCTCCTGCTTGCGATGCAGGCGCTCTCCCACTGAGCTACGTCCCCTAAGAACGTATAATGATTTTAATGCATAATATAGCCACAGTTAACATCCGCAGTATATTCTGATAATGCCGGTGGTTATCTTTTTAGCTATAGAGCTCAGAAAGTGGGCGGAGTGGCTTTATAATAAAGAAGCGTGGTAAGAGTTTTTGTTGGTTTCTTCTCCACAAAAACCATACAGGAACAGGTAGAGAGGCTAAAGGAACAAACGGAGGACTTTATAAAGGGCAAGTGGGTGGAGCCACAAAACTACCATATGACCTTTCAGTTCATAGGAGAGGTGCCAGAGGAAAAACTTATGGATATAATAAAAGGCGTGCAGGAGGTCTCTCAGAGGAACAAACCCATAAGGGTAAAGTATAAATCCTTGGGAGTTTTTCCGGACATAGATAAAGCAAGGGTACTATGGATTGGTGTATCAGAGGGTGCAGACAGACTTAAGGCGCTGGCTAAAGACGTGTACAATACCAACAAAAAATACGGTATAAAGAGCGATGGTAAGCCCTTTTATCCTCATGTAACCATTTGCAGAATAAAGGAGTATGATAAGAAAAAGCTAAAGAACCTTCTCAAAAGGTACGAAAACTACAACTTTGGAGAAGACCTGGTGGACAGAATATCCATAATAAGGAGTTCTTTAACTTCCATAGGACCCATCTACTCGGTTTTGGAGGAGTTTTACTTAAATGGATAGGCTAACGTACAAATCTGCGGGTGTAGATCTGGAAAAGGCAGAAAGTTTTGTGGAGTTTATAAAAGAAAAGACAAAGGGCTTGGGTTTTCAAACCAAGCTTTTTGGAAGTTTTGCCAGCGGTGTTTCTTTGCAGGGCTACAAAAAGCCAATACTTATGATGACCACCGATGGTGTGGGCACAAAGCTCAAAATAGCCCAAGAGCTTGGGAGCCATCACACAGTAGGCATAGACCTTGTGGCTATGAACGTTAATGACCTTATAACCTCCGGAGCTAAGCCCTTGGGATTTATGGATTACATAGCTACTGGCAAAATAGAGTTAGAGGTTCTAAAGAAGGTAATTGAGGGTATATTGGAAGGTTGTAAGCAGGCGGAGATGCCCTTAGTGGGTGGGGAAACTGCAGAGATGCCTGGCTTTTATCCGAATGGAGTCTATGACCTTGCAGGCTTTTGTGTGGGTGTATGCGAAGAGGAGGAACTCATAACCGGGGAAAACATAAAACCCGGAGATATTCTCATAGGACTTCCTTCTTCGGGCTTTCACAGCAACGGCTACTCCCTTATCAGAAAGGTTGTAGAGATAAACAAACTGAGCTATTCCACCTTTATGGAAGAGTTTGGAAAAACCCTTGGAGAGGTTCTGCTTGAACCTACAAGAATATACTGGAGGGAGGTAAAGGAGCTTATTGAAAAGAAAGTGGAAATAAAAGGCATGGCGCATATAACGGGTGGGGGACTGCCGGGGAACTTGGTTCGGATCCTTCCAGAAAGCACAAAGGCGGTGGTGGAAGAGAAGAAAATTCCAAAAAATCCCATCTTTGACTGGGTGCAAAGGCTTGGTAAAATAGAAAGGGAGGAGATGTTTAGGGTTTTTAACATGGGTGTGGGGTTTGTTCTGGTTGTGGATGAAATAAACGCAAGCAAAGTGCTTTCCCAAATCCCTCAAGCCTTTGAACTGGGAGTAATAAAAGCCGGAGAAAGGAGTGTAGAAATTGCGTAGGATTGTTCTCTTGCTTTTAGTAAGCTTTGGTTGGCTCTTTGCCCAGAGGGTGGAGGGCGTAAAAATAGAGGGTGCCCTCTATGTGCCGGAGGATGTAATTAGAGGACTTATAAAGGTTAAGGAGGGTATGTCTTACGATCCCTTTGCAGTGCGGGAAGATATAAGACGCCTTTACAGAACCGGCTTTTTTGAAAGCGTGGAGGTATACGAAGAAAAGGCGGGAGATAAAGTGTTCCTTACTTACAAGGTCAAAGACCTTCCGGTTATATACAAAATAGAATTCAGAGGAAACAAAAAGATAAAGAGCGATGAGCTTGAAAGGAAAATAGGCATAGAAACAGAAGTGGGGAAAATAGATGTGGAGGAGTTGACCCGGCAATTCACCTCCTCCCCTGCCATAGAAGAAAAAGTGGAGGTGCAAAGAAGGCTAAAGCTGGGAAGGGTCCTCAGCCAAGAGGAAATGGAAACCATCAAAAACAGGATCATCCAAGCATACGAAAAGGAAGGATACCCAAACGTCCAGGTCTCTTATGAACTCGTGCCCAAAAAAGGAGCGTCAAAGCTTGTGTATAACATAATAGAGGGTGAGCCTGAGTATGTGGCGAGCATTGAAATAAAAGGAAATAAAAGCTTTAGGAAAGGAAGGCTCTTAGAACTGATGGAAACAAAGCCACCGAGCTTGTTTGCCTTTAGACTAAGGCCACCCTTTAGTGAAGAACTCCTCAAGGAGGATATAAATAGGATCGAAGAGTTTTACAGGTCTGAGGGCTTTTTGGAGGCAAAGGTTTCATACAGGGTAGAAAAAGAAAAAAACAGGTATAAGATTTTCATAGAAGTTCAAGAGGGACCAAGATATAAGCTGAAGGCACTGAAGCTAGAGGGAAATACCTACTTTTCGTCTAAGGAGCTGATAGGTAATTTTCTTAAAAAGAACAAGGGAGGATTTTACAGGGAGGAGGTTATAAAGAACATCATTAAAAACATAAAGGATCAATACACCCAAATAGGCTTCCTTGGTGTTTCTGTGGATAGAGAGGAAAAAAGGGATGACCAGAAAAAGGAAGTGGAAGTAGTTTTAAAGATATCCGAGGGTGAGCCCTTCTATGTGGGAAGGATAGAGGTAAGAGGAAACTATGAAACAAGAGATTACGTAATAAGAAGGGAGATGAGGGTTCAGGAAGGGGACCTTATCAACCAAAGGGAATTGGAGAGGTCAAGAACGAGGATCTTCAATTTGGGTTATTACGAGGATGTAGGCATAGAACCCTTTCCTGCTGAAGGGAATAAGCTGAACCTAGAAACCAGAGTAAGAGAGAGATTTACTGGACAGTTCTCGGTAGGATTGGGCTACAATCAGGTAACCAAAGTTTCCGGTTTTATCTCCCTTAGAAAGGGAAACTTCTTGGGCACGGGAGACATAGCCAGCATTTCCGTATCTTACGGTAGCAACATCAAAGACAACGCCCTTTCTTACACCAAAAAATGGTTTTTGAACCTACCTATAGACCTCAGTGGTTCCGTTTACGATAGGCGTATAGAATACACAACCTACAC
>WYEK01000033.1 GCA_009903855.1 Thermocrinis sp. | reverse complement strand
GGCAAGGGCTTTGGGCAAAAAGTATGCCCTGCTGGTCTTTCTGCTGGACCTTTTTAAAGGCTTTTTTCCAGTTCTTTTATCAAGGTTTTACTTTGGTCTTGATAGTTGGACTACCTTCTTTGTGGGGCTCTTTGCCTTCTTGGGGCATCTTTACCCTGTCTTTCATGGCTTTAGAGGGGGCAAAGGTGTAGCAACCGCCTTTGGAGTGCTTTTGGGAGTTTCTCCCACCTTAGCCATTCTTTCCCTTTTGGTTTGGCTTTTGGTTTTTAAGCTAAAGGGCTATGTTTCCTTGGCTTCCCTCAGTGCCTCCGCCTTTGCGGTGGTCTTGTCCCTCTTTTTGTTGCCCTTTAAGCTCTTTTTGATGAGCCTTATCATTGGTGTTTTTATCTTTTACAAACATAGAGATAACATAAAAAGGCTTTTGGAGGGAACGGAGCTCGGCTTTAAAAGATGAAGTTTGTTTTGGGCTTTAACCTTCTGCTTTTTCTCTTTAGGGTTTTCTATGTGCTTTATTCCCCTTTAGACCTTACTCCAGAGGAAGCCCAGTACTGGGATTGGTCAAGACACTTGGACCTAAGCTACTACTCAAAGCCCCCTATGGTAGCATACGCAAACTTTTTAACCACATCCCTTTTGGGAAACACCGAGCTGGCGGTTAGGATTACCCCAATCGTTCTATCCTTTTTGATGTCTATCTTTACTTACTTTTTTGCTAAAAAACTCTTTGACGAGAGGGTTGCGGTAATTTCTTCAACCCTCCCCCAGCTTTCCGTAGGCTTGGCTATCAACTCCCTCCTCATGACTACAGACGCCCTGCTGATATTCTTTTGGAGTTTGAGCCTGATGGCTTTTTGGTATGCGTTGGAAAAAAACAGTGCCTTTTGGTGGCTGTTGCTGGGTATTTTTTCTGGCTTTGCCTTTTTGAGTAAATACTCCGCAGTTTTCCTTTTGCCTTTAGCCTTGCTTTACCTTAGCATATACAAGAGAGAAGTGCTTTGGTCTGCCAAAACCTACCTTAGCCTGTTGCCACCCCTTTTTATGAGCCTACCGGTGCTTTACTGGAACTACAAGCATCAGTTTGTTTCCTTTAAGCATGTTTCCAACTTGGCAACCAAGCATGCGAGCCTTTTTAACCCGAATAGCCTTTTGGAGTATTTAGGGGGGCAGTTGCTTTTGGTTTCAATCCTTCCCTTCTTTTTTATGCTTAAGGGATGGCTTTTGGGCTGGAAGGACAGAAGGCTTGGCTTTTTGACAGTTTTCTCTCTTCCCGTCTTTCTGTTCTTTTTAGTCCTATCTTTGAGAAAGCATGTGGAAGCCAACTGGCCTGGTTTTGCCTACTTTGGCGGTTTTTTGCTGGCGAGCTATTATCTTTCCAAAAGCAGGTTTTTGAAGCCCACATACGCTTTGAGCTTTGTCCTATTTATCTTACTCCACTTTAGCCCAATTTTGGACAAGGTAGGGTTAAAAAAACTTTTGCCCCCAAATAGGGACCCAGTCAAAGTGGCAATAGGCTGGGAACTTCTGGGTAAAGAAGTGAGCAAACTCTACACAGGGCAGGAAATAATCCTTAGCCCTCGCTATCAAATATCCGCAGAGCTTGCCTTTTACACAGAGGGAAATCCTCGCACCTACTGTATAAACCTTGGAAGGCGTATGAACCAGTATGACCTTTGGAGAGAAGGTATGAAGAACTACATAGGCAAAGACGGCATATACGTGGATTATTCACCCATTGATGGCAGGGTTTTGGAGGGCTTTGAGGGTATAATAGAACACAGGGTTTTACCCATCCGCTGGAGGGGAGAAGTGGTTTTGGAGTTCCATATATACAAGCTCAAAAACTACAAGCACACAATAAAGGAGGAAAGAATGTTTGAAGGTTATTAGGTGGCTTTTGTCTTTTTATATTTTTGGCTACCTTTTTTACCATCTTACCCCAGTTTTCTATGCAGTTCATGTAAATTATGCACCCCCAAAGCCCGTCCCACTGCCCTATCAGAAAACCTGTAAGGTGGTCTTTGGTGTAAAAACTGCCCTTGATGGAGGAGTTGGAAGGCCAGATTCCTTGGAAAGGACATTAGAAGAAAAGGGTATAACCTTTTCTTTTGGACACTCCATTGACTACTCCCCACGCATCAAAAAAGGTGATGTGCCAGAAGGCTATGGATACAGAGATTTGGGCGGGCTAAGTCTCTTTTCTTACCTTATCTTTGAGTATATCCCTAAGCTAATAACCTTTTCGGAGAGGGAGGACCCCTACGGACTTTTGAACCCAAGGGATTGCAAGCCCATTCTTTCAGACATTCCTGTGCTTGTTTCCACCCCTCTGGGAGAGTTCCCAAGCTACTCTTTTGTCTTGGGAAAACGGTGGAACCTTGCCTATCCAGATTGCGATAGCATGCTCTCCTTTTACCCAGTGGTAGGCAGGGAGTTCAGCTTTTCCATATACAGCCCTCCAAAATTAAACCCTCCGCTGAACGTACCCCTCCTAAAGGCACAGTTGAACCTCAAGGTGGAAGGTAAAAGGGTGCTAATGCTTGTTTATAGAGACGGAAGACTATCGGAGATATACGACCAACCTTTGCTTACCCTGAACCTTGAGGAGGAGGGAAGGTACCAGCTAAAGGTTTATAGCTATAAATTTAAAGCCTTTGGTTTTTACTTTGGGTTGAGGTTCATAGGATGTCTTTCGGAGATAGGTGTTAAATCCTCTTAAGTCCGTTAGTTTGTAGGCTTTGTATTATTATCTACTCAGAAACTGTTAAGTATGCCCTGCTGGCGCTTGCTTACTTAGCTTTGAACAGGGATAGGTTTGTTGTTGGCTGGAGTTGAAGAAAAACACGGAGAGACTATTCAGGTAAAAGAGTAATATAATTAGTCCCATGGAAGAGGAAAAAAGGGAAGAAGTACAAACACAAGGTGAGAGCTTATCCTCTCCTTGGCAGGAAGCATTAAAGGAGCAGGAAGGAAAGGACAAGGAAGAAAAAGGGGAAGTTTTGACACCGGATATTCAGGAAAAGCTCAAAAAGTTCCTTGACCTACCCTTACTCATAGAGGTGGTTGTTGGCTCTACCACTTTGACCTTAGAAGAGATTCTGAACTTAGGTCCTGGCTCTGTGGTAGAATTGGACAACTTGGTGGAAGAACCGGTGGATATAAAGGTGAACGGCAAATTGGTAGCAAAGGGAGAACTCGTGGTGGTTGAAGAAAAGTTTGGTGTAAAGATTACGGACATTGTGGAGAGGGAAGAGAGGGTAAAAAGGGCTCTTTAGTACTTTCCTGTTATGTAGTCCGCTACAGAGGAGGCAGCGATCGCTTTGGGCTTTACCACCGGCTTTAGCCCCTGTGCCAACACAAAGCCTATAGCTTCTTTGAGGATCACAGAGGAGTTGTGCTGTGGGTTTGGGTTTATGTCTAAATGCACCTCAAAGGGTCTGTTGCCCACCACATCTATGAGCTCCAGGGCGGTGTAAACAGCCCTACTTACCTCCTCCATGAGCCTTTGTCTTAGGGACCTTATGCGCTTTACTTTTTCCGTCTTCCAAAAGACCTTGGCACCCCTGCATGAATCTATATGAACTACTATCACTATTACAAAGATGGTGCTATCGTTTACCTGCCTTGAGTCGCAACCCACATATATGGCGGTCTTTTCTGATGTGCTCTTTATAAACTCCCTAACTTCGTCAAAGTTCTCTATCTGAGGCATTGAACTTACCTCTAAACTCTACGGGCTTCATATAGGTAGGTCTAAAAAGAATCCAATCCTTCAAGTTCTCTGCGCTCTTGCCATAGCATACTTCACACAAAAGCCCCCCTTCCACCAGCTTGGAGTTATCATCACAGCAGTCAGTCAGGTTCCAAAACTCGTAGTTATCGTGAAATATGAGCTTTCCGCAACCAAGAC
>WYEK01000127.1 GCA_009903855.1 Thermocrinis sp. | reverse complement strand
TACTCATCCACTCCTCCGCTGACCAAAATTTTCACATCCTTAAAGCCCTCCTGATCAAAGATCCTCCTTACTTCTCTGCAAAGCTCCGGAATGTTTCCGCTGTCAATTCTCACACCCAAGACCTTTATACCTTCCTTCAGAAGCTTTAAAGCTTTTTTTGCCCCTTCCACCGTGTCGTAGGTGTCTATCAACAAAAAGACCCTGTCTGGAAAGCTCTTTGCAAAAGCCCTGAAGGCTTCCTCTTCTTGATCAAAGACCATTATGTAAGAGTGCGCCATGGTGCCAAAGACGGGTATGCCATAGAGCATTCCCGCCTGAAGGTTGGAGGTGCCGTTAAAACCTCCTATGTAGCATGCCCTTGCGGAAAGTAGCCCAGCCATGGGAGAGTGTGCCCTTCTGAGCCCAAAATCCACCAGAGTTTTACCCTTTGCGGCAATGTAATTTCTTACCGCTTTGGATGCGATTAAGGTTTCAAAGTGTATTAGGTTTATAACTAAGGTTTCTATGAGCTGAGCCTTTGGCAGGGGACCCTCCACCTGAAGGATGGGCTCGTTCTGGAAGAAGATAGTCCCCTCCTCCAAGGCGTAAAACTCTAAGTCCAGCTCCAGCTCCCTCAGATAGTCCAAAAACCAATCTTTGAATATACCTAAACTCTTTAGGTATTTCAGTTCCCTGTCTCCAAATTTGAAGTTTTCTAAACTTTTAATCAGTGTTTCAAGCCCGCACGCAACCAAAAAGTTTCTGTTTTCCGGGAGTCTCCTGACGAACAGGCTAAAGACAGCCTTCCCGGTCTTTCCGTGCTCCAAGTAGCTTTGAGCCATAGTTAGCTCATAAAGGTCCGTAATTAGGGCAGTGCTTTCCATGTTTAAAATTATAGGTTATGCAAAAACCTTGGGAAGGACGCTTTAGGGAAAAAACTGACGAACTTGTGGAGGAATTTACCCAGTCTGTTAGCTTTGACCAACGGCTTGCCTTACAGGATATTCGGCAAAATCTTGCCCACTTGAAGGCTCTTAGAATGGCAGGTATTGTCTCAGAGGAAGAAGAGAAGCTCTTAAGAAAGGGACTTGAGGAGATAGAGCAGGAAGTAAAGGAAAACAGAATGGAATTTTCCAAAGCTTGGGAAGATGTGCATATGAACATAGAAAGGAGGCTAATAGAAAAGGTGGGGGAGGTAGGTGGCAAAATTCACACCGCAAGGTCCCGCAACGACCAAGTAGTAACGGACGAGAGGCTATTTATAAAAGAAGAACTACTAAAGATACTGGAAGGCTTGAGGGAACTAAGAAGAACCTTAGTGCTTTTGGCGGATAAGACAGTGGATGTGATAGTGGTCTCTTACACCCATCTTCAAAGGGCTCAGCCTATAAGACTTGCCCACTACTTTTTAGCTTACAGGGAAGCTCTGCTGGCGGATGCCATGCGCTTTGCCCACGCTTACAGGTTGGCAGACAGTTTGCCCTTGGGTAGCGGTGCGTCCGCGGGTGTGGATTTTCCCATAGACCGGTTCTTTTTAGCCCAAGAGCTTGGCTTTAGGTCCCTAACAAGAAACTCCCTTTATGCGGTGGCGGAGAGAGACTTTATCCTTGAGGTTTTGTATGCCTGTGCAGTTTGCGGTATGCATCTTTCAAGGCTGTCTGAGGACCTGATCCTTTGGTCCTCTGAGGAGTTTGGCTTTGTTTCTCTGCCCGATAGGTTCTGTACCGGAAGTTCTATAATGCCCCAGAAGAAGAACCCCGATGTGTTGGAGCTCATAAGAGGAAAGACCGGAAGGCTCTATGGCAACCTTTTTGCCCTTCTTACTGTCATGAAGGGACTGCCCTACTCCTACAACAGGGACCTTCAAGAAGACAAGGAGCCCCTCTTTGACAGTTTGGACACCCTTAAAAGCATTCTGGTGGTTCTAAAGCCCCTGTTGGAAGGGCTGAGTATAAACTCAGAAAAGACTTACTCTTCAGCGGGAAATTTTGCTTTGGCTACAGACCTGGCAAACTATCTGGTTTTAAAAGGTATGCCTTTCAGACAAGCCCATAAAGTGGTGGGTAACCTTGTAGCACATCTCTTGGAAAAGGGGAAAAGCTTGGAAGAGGTTAGCTTGGAAGAGCTAAAAGCCTTTTCGGAGCTTTTTGAGGAGGATGCCCTTAGCCTACTAAAGCCTGAAAGGGTAGCGGACAGAAGAAAGAGCTACGGCGGTACTGCAAAAGAGCAGGTGCTTTTGCAATTAGAGGTTGCGAAGAGGGAGGAAGGACTATGAAGATGTTTATATACTTTTCTTTACTTTTACTTTTGCTTTTGGCCTTTGGCTATGTGGTCTACTTAAACAAAACTCCGGTGGAGCTTGTGCTAACCCCAGAGTTTAATGGAGAATACTACCGCATACCCCCCATACCCCTTGGATTTTTGGTGATTGGGGCGCTCTTTTTGGGATTCTTGTTTGGGTATCTGATAGCTTGGCTCACAGGTCCTAAAAGATGATCAGCGTGCGTATGCGAGCAGAACTAAAGGGGCTTCATGTATCCGGAGCGGAGAGGATAGTGGATGAAGGGCAAGTGGAGAGGGTGGTAAAGGAACTACTAAAAAGACCAAAAGATTATGACAAGATGGTTATAACCTTGGAAAAGCTGGAGGAAATATACATAATTCCCAAGGCTCTGACTATATACAGCTACGACTTTGAAAGCGTCCAGTCTGCCCGGGACTTTGCGGTGGAGAAGTTGGAAGAGGCGGGTATAAGAAAAGATTTAGCCAAAAAGGCAATAGAACTTTTGGAAAAGGGTCCAAACCCAAAGGGTGGGAACATGAGGGGTGCAGTCCTTATGGATGTCAGAACTGGGGAAAGACTTGAAACAGACCAAGAGAGAGGAATACGCACCGTTAGGGTTGATTGGAAAGACAGAAAAGCAATAAAGCTTGCCCTTTTGAAGAGGGAAATAAAAAGACAGTATTTACACAGACTTTTGGACGCCTTAGCCCTTGCCACAAAGAATGTGTACTGTGGAGTTCTTGCAGAGCTCTGCTGGAGCGACGACCCCGATTACACCACCGGGTACGTGGCAAGCAAAAACTTGGGATATGTGAGGATTAAACCTCTAAAAGAGCCCAATAACCCACTGGGTGGGAGGGTGTATTTTGTGGAGAGGGATAGGGTGGAGGAAATAATAAACTGTCTTGAGAGAAAGGCGGTGTTGGTGGAGGCGTTGTAGTATAGCAAATATCTGTTGACTAAAATTTTTGAGATTGTATATTAATATTAATACCCTTTGGAGGCGAAATCGTGCTGGAAAAGGTAGAGGTAGGCAAGAAGGTTAAGGTTTTGGACATTGAAGGAAAGGAGGATAGCATAAAAAAGCTTCAGGCTATGGGTATAAGGAAGGGTAAAGTATTGGAAGTAGTGCAGAAGCTGGGTAGGAACATAGTGGTCAAAGTAGGCCACTCTAAGATAGCCATCAGCAAGAGCTTGGCACAAAAGATAAAGGTTCAATGAAGATCAACGTAGCCCTTGTGGGAAATCCTAATGTAGGTAAAACGAGCCTTCTCAATCACATTGCGGGAACTACCTTGCGGGTTGGAAACTGGGCGGGCACCACCGTAGAAAAGAAGGAAGGCAAAGTCTTTTACAAGGGTTACGAAATTTACTTGGTGGATTTGCCCGGCATTTACAGCCTTGAGCCCTTTTCCGAAGCGGAGCAGGTGGCAAGGGACTACCTTTTGAACCAAAAGCCCGATGTGGTGGTAAATGTGCTGGAAACTCCCAACATGGAAAGGGACCTCCTCCTGACTGCGGAGTTATTGGAGATGGAAATGCCTACCGTGATCGCTTTAAACATGTTGGACGAAGCCCGAAGGCTTGGCATAGAGGTGGATAAGGAAAAACTTTCTGAACTTTTGGGAATAAAGGTAGTCCAAAC
>WYEK01000062.1 GCA_009903855.1 Thermocrinis sp. | reverse complement strand
GATGAACCATACCACAACCCATAACCTCCAGCCAACCGGTGCCCTTGCAGACCCTACAACCCTCACCCCCACAAACCAAACAGCCTATATCCACCTCCGCAGAAGGCTCCGTAAAGGGAAAATAGGAAGCCCTGAACCTAACGGGCACATCCTTTTCAAAGAATTCCTTCAAAAAGACCTCTATTGCATACTTCATGTGTTTGAAGCTTACCCCTTCATCCACCACCAAACCCTCCACCTGATGGAAGACGGGCGAATGGGTTGGGTCGTCATCCCTCCTATAAACCCTGCCCGGTGCAATCATGTAAATGGGCGGCTTTTGGGAGAGCATAACCCTTATCTGAACGGGAGAGGTGTGCGTCCTCAAGAGATAACCCTCTTTATTTACATAAAAGGTATCTTGCATGTCTCGGGCAGGATGGTCCTTTGGAATGTTCAATAGGTCAAAGTTGTAGCTTTCAAGCTCCACCTCCGGACCTTCCTCCACCGAAAAACCCATACTCACAAAGATGCTTTCTATCCTTTCCAGGGTTTGACTTATGGGATGCAGGGCGCCCACCCACTTAGGAAGGCTAACCGTTAGCTCTTCCCATGCGCCCGCAAGTTCCCTCTCCAACTCAAGATTTTTTAGCTTCTCTTGGGCTTCTTCCAACAGGTTTTCCACAAACTCCTTTATTTGGTTTAACCTTAAGCCGTACTCTCTCCTTTGCTCGGGTGGAATGTTGGCAATATCCTTTATGGCTAATGTGATAAGACCTTTTTTGCCCAGATATTTGGCTTTTACCTGCTGAAGTTCCTCAATAGACTGGACTTTGCTTATGTCCTCTTGGGCTTGCCTTTGGAGGTCCTCTAAGTTCATCCTACCGCCAGGGCTTGCTTAGCCATCTCCACCACTTTGGCAAAACCTTCTGGGTCTCTAACTGCCATCTCTGCCAACATCTTCCTGTTTAGGTTTATACCAGCCTTTTTCAAGCCGTTCATGAACCTGCTGTAGGAGAGCCCATAGGGTCTGACCCCTGCGTTGATCCTTGCTATCCAGAGCCTTCTAAACTCTCTTTTTCTCTGCCTCCTATCTCTGTATTGATACTGCAGGGCTCTAAAGACATACTCCTTTGCCCTTCTGTAGCTGGTGTGCTTTTTGCCCCTAAAGCCCTTGGCAAGCTTTAAGATCTTCTTCTTAAACTTTCTGGAAGAAGGACCCTTTACTCTCATTGCGTTCCTCCTGAAATTTAAGGAAAAATATTGTAGCATAAAAAATTATAAGCCGATGTTGCCTTTTATTCTTTGTCCCTCAGGATTCTCAAGCTTTCTCTTTCCAAAAATACCCCTTCCCTTATCTTTAAAAGCTTGTGATTTCTGCCCGTGTCTTCAAAGAGGATCTCCTCAGAGGTTAGCTCCTCCTTTAACTTGTCTGCCAATTCAAGGATCTCCTGTGGTACCTCTCCCTCCCCTTCCAAAGGCAGAACCTTCCTAAAGGATTCTTCCAAAAGCCCTGCCACATCCCAAAAGTCCGGCAATCTACCTGTTTCCCTTTCCACCCAGCTTATGTTCTCATCCAAAAGGCTCTTTAAAAGCCCTTTGTCTGGCACCTTTAAAAGCTCCGCCATAAGCTGTGTGTCAAACCTTAAAAGGATGTTTCCCACAAACACAAAGGCTTTGCCTATGTCTCCCGCCCCCTGTCCGCTGATCTTTCTTTTGGTGCCTTTGGTGATTATATCGTTTATAGGTCTGTATTCCACCTCTATACCCAACTGTCTGTAGGTTTCCATCACCGGTTGGGAGAACTTTTTGTAAGCATCCTCCACCTTGAAGGGTGCAAGGCTTTTTGGAACCACCAACTGATAAAAAACCTGCCCCCTTGATAAAAGCACAGTCCCACCACCCACCTCCCTTCTTATGATGGGAATGTTTAGAGTTTTAGCCCTCTCTAAATCTACCACCTGTTGCAAGTTGTCAAAGTAGCCCAAGCTTATGTAAGTATCATCGGGTTCCACAAGTATTAAGCCATAGAGCCCAGCACGGGCAAAGGCATGAAAGAGGGTGGTTGAACGTAAGTTTCCCACTCTGCCAAGCTTATAAACCTTCACGGGCTATATTTTATTAGTATGGAGAAAAAATACGGTGAGCTGGCAATTGAACAGGCACAGTTGGAAGCTTGGGAAAATCCCTCCAAGGAAAGGGACTATCTTATAGAGATCACATTTCCGGAGTTTTCTTGCCTTTGTCCTCGGTCTGGCTACCCAGATTACGCCACCATAAAGATAAGGTACATTCCGGACCAGTATATAGTGGAGCTAAGGTCCCTAAAGCTCTGGCTAAACAAGTTCAGAAACAGATACATATCCCACGAGCAGGCTACCAATGAAATATACCAAGCCCTCTATGAAACCCTAAAGCCCAAGTTTTTGGAGGTGATAGGAGATTTCAACCCAAGGGGAAATGTGCATACTGTCATCAAGGTGAGGAGCGACGGGAACTATTGAGCATAGCCTTTAGAGTTTTTAAAACTCTGTAGCCTTCCCTGACCTCATCGGGATAGACCCTGTAGTTGGAGTATTTATACCTTTGGTATAGCCTTACTATGTATTCCACATGCCTGTATTGTTCTTTGCCTTTAAACTTCTCTAATAGCCTTTCGGGGCTGTCTTTGGAGTTTAGTATCTCTTGTAGCCTTCTGAATAGGTTCTCTGGGTCTCTCTTTAACCTTCTGTAGAGGTAAAAGGGTAAATAAAGCAGGGCTAAGGCTAAGGCGGTTAATAGTATATACTTTAACACCACCGTAAAGTTTTCTCTTTTGACGCTCCATCTTAGTCCTTTGCCAAAGGCTTTAAAGAGGTTTATCTGCTTTTCTGCGGAAAAACCCACCACATTGCTATACCAGAAGGAAACTATGCTGTCTTTTATCAAAGAGAAGGTTGATATGCGTCTAAGGGCTGGAGACTGGTAGGGAGGGGTGGTATCCACCCTTACCCACTTTCCGTTGATGTATGCCTCCACCCACACATGAGCCATAGAGTTGGTGATAATGTAGTAGTTCCCGTAGTTGTTCCAAACCGCCCCCTTAAAGCCTCCCACCACCCTTGCGGGCACATCCATAAGTCTAAGCAGTAGGGCAGTGGCACTGGCGTAGTATTCACAATTTCCCTTCTTGGAAACCAGCAAAAAGTATTCAAGGGGGTCTCCCTCAAACTTTCCTAACTTAAGGGAGTAGGTGTATCCCTTGGAAAAGTGGGCAATTACCCTTTTTAGCTTTTCTTCATCGGTTTTCGCATTGCGGGATAGCTCCTGTGCCAAGTTCCTTATGCCCTTTGGCACATCCTTTGGCACTTCAAGATAGGACTCAAGGTCTTCATCCCAATTTGGGGGCTCAAAAAAAGAGCTGGCGGTGTATCGGACGGGTCTGTTTATTAAAGTGGAAGCCCTAAAAACGCCACCAGAAGAGACAAAAACCTGAGCCTTTATACCTTCCAAAGAGCTCAGACTGTAGGGATAGTCCAAGGCGGGTAGGTATTCATCGTAGTGAGGCTCCAAGACCACTGTATATTGCACATCTCCTGTCCCTTTTGGTAGGGCTTGGCTTCCCTTTAAGTTATTGACCCAGCGCCCCTTTTGATAGGTGTCAAAGACCTGAACCCTCCAATAGGGGTCCCTGAGCCCCTGACTTAGTCCATAGACCCTAAAGGCTAAGGTGTTGTCCTGTTGGATTTCTCCCACCTTTCCCAAGGAAACTTCCTTTGCTATGCCCGTCTTTAGACCTTCACCCCTGCCAAAAAGGTCCAGAATGGGAAACTGACTTCTGGGAAGCCCCACAAAGAAAGGAATGGCAAACAAAAAAACAGAGATGAACAGAGCTAAAGAGACCTTGGAGTAGTAAAAGAACACTTCCGCCCTCTGGTAATCCCTCTGGCTTTGCCTGTAAGAGTTTATAAACACAAGGGAGGTGATGGAAAGAAGGCTAAAGACCAGCAAGAAAAGCAGAAAGCTCAGAGATAGGTTGTGGAGGGTAGCCAAAGATATAC
>WYEK01000147.1 GCA_009903855.1 Thermocrinis sp. | reverse complement strand
CGGAGAATTTCCGACTCCTTTTGGACCTGCTAAGGGAAGGCTTTTTTGCCACTTCAGATATGATAGAGGAATCTATAAAAAGCGGGGACAATCCGTTGTTTATAAGAAGACTAAAGGAGGATCTTAGGGATTTTGATGGCAAGCCCTTATTTACCAAAAGGGAAGTAAAAACCATATCCTTTAACCTTTCGGACCCAGAAGTGGAGCTTTACAACCAGCTATCGGACTACATAAGCTCGCAGTATGGCAAAGCAGAGCAGGAGGATAAAAAAAGAAACGTAGCCTTTGCATTGGTGATCCTCCAAAGAAGGTTTGCGTCAAGCCTCTATGCACTCCTGAAGTCCTTAGAAAGAAGGAAGGAAAGGTTGGAGGAGTTTTTGAGGAAGGGTTCTGTGGAAAAAAGGGAAGCCTTTTTGGAACTGGAGGAGTTGGAGGAGGTTGAAGATGCTACAGAGGATGAAATCCTTGAGAAGGAAAGGGAGTGGGAAAGTGTAAGCTTGGCTAAGAACATAGAGGAACTAAGACAGGAGATAGAAACCATAAAAACCTTAATCAAAAAAACAAAGGAAATTATGGAAAGGGAGGGAGAAACAAAGCTAAGAGAGTTGAAAAAAGCCTTGGAGGAGGGTTTAAAAACCATAGAAGAGAAAGGAGGAAACAGAAAGATTTTGATCTTTACCGAATCAAGGGACACCTTGGAGTATTTGCAGAAAAAGGTAAGAGATTGGGGCTACTCGGTATGCACCATACACGGTGGAATGCCCTTGGAGGAGAGAATAAAGGCAGAAAAGGACTTTAGGGATTGGGCGGATGTTATGATTGCCACCGACGCAGCGGGAGAGGGCATAAACCTCCAGTTTTGCCACATTATGATCAACTACGACATCCCTTGGAACCCCAACAGGTTGGAGCAGAGAATGGGAAGGATCCACCGATACGGACAGCAGAGGGATGTGCATGTTTTTAACTTGGTGGCAAGCAACACGAGGGAAGGAAAGGTCTTAGAAAAACTCTTCAGAAAGCTGAAGGAGATAGAAAGGGACCTTGGGAACAAGGTTTTTGATGTTATAGGTGATGTTTTCCCCAACAAAAACCTTTACGAGCTTATAGTTTTCGCAGTGATGCAGACAAAAAGCTTGGAAGAAATAGAAAGGGAGTTGGAAGTTAAGTTAGATAAGGAATACCTTGAAAGGCTAAGGAGAGATGTTCTTGAGGAAGCTTTGGCAACGAGAAACATTGATTACACAAGGCTTGCAGAAAACTACGAAAGGGCAAAAGAAAACAGGCTTGTGCCGGAGTATGTAGAAGAATGGTTCAAAAGGGCTTTTGAAAAGTTTGGCGGAAGGGTTAAGGAAAGAAAGGATGGATTTTTGAGCATAGAGAAAGTCCCCTACGACTTAAGGAAAAGGGCAGAGCAAAACAAACAGGTTGTAAAGAGGGAATACCCAAAGGCGACCTTTGATAAAGAAAAGGCTTTCAAAAATCCAGAGGTAGAGTTCATCTCCTTTGGGCATCCCCTTTTGGAAAACCTTATAGACCTTGTGCTTGAAAGGTACAAAGAAAAGCTCTTGAATGGTGCAGTCTTTGAAGACCCTTCTGGAAGGCTTGAGGGATTTTTGTGGCTCTTTGAGGGAGAGGTTTGGGATGGAACAGGCAAAATTGCAGGGAAAAAACTCTTTTGTATTTACGACAACGGAAAGGCGCTATCCCCTATAAACCTTAACATTCTTTGGGATTTGGTGCCCGTGGATGAAGGAACACAGATGCCCACCTATAACATTGACGAAAGAAGGAAAAAGGCAGAAGAACTCTTTTACGAGCTAATCAACCAATACAAGGAAGAGATACTAAAGGAAAGGGAAAGACAGGCAAGGGTAAAGCAAAAATACGGAGTGCAGTCTTTGAAGAAGCTCATATATGACTTAGGCTTGGAAATTAACGAGCTTGAGGATAGAAAAGAAAGGGGAGAGAAAAACCTTGAGGGTGTTATCGCCCAACGTGAAGAAACAAAGAAACGCTACGAGCAAGCTTTGGAGGAACTACAAGACCAGATCCAGAAAGAAAAAAAGCTCACTTACGGTGCTCCAAAGCTTTTGGGCATCTTTTATGTGCGTCCTACGTATAAAAAGGGCTTGGTGGATGAAGAGGTGGAGAGGATAGGAATGGAGTTTGCAATGGCTTATGAGAGGTCTCAGGGAAGGGAGCCTGTGGATGTTTCAAAGGAAAACCTTGGCTACGATATAAGGTCAGAGGGCAAAGGAGAAGTCCGATACATAGAGGTTAAGGCAAGAAGCGACGAATCTTATGTAGAGCTAACAATGAACGAATACCTAAAGGCAAGGCAACTTAAGGAAAAGTATTGGCTGTATGTTTTGTGCAATGCCCAAACAAACCCAACCCTTTACACAATAAACAACCCCGCAGAAAGGCTTAAAATGGATAAAAGGGTGGTGGATGTTAGGTATATAGTGCCACCGGAGGAATGGAAGGAAAAGGGAGAAAGGCATGAAGAGGTTCATTGAAGAACTGCTTCCAATAAAGGAAATCAGCGAAGAGTCCGCAAGGGAAAAAAACATAAGACACGGGCATATATCCACACTGCATATATGGTGGGCAAGAAGACCTTTGATAGCCTCAAGGGCAACCATCTACTCCGCTTTGGTGCCTGCGGAAAACATAGAGGAAAAAAAGAAATTCCTTTTGAAGATTGCCAAGTGGGAAAATTCCCTCAACAAAGAACTCATAGAAAAGGCAAGGGAAGAAATAAAAAAGGAAAACGGTAGAAAGGTTTTGAGGGTTTTGGACCCCTTCTCGGGCGGTGGCTCAATTCCCTTGGAGTGCCTACGGCTTGGTTTAGAAACCCATGCCATTGATTACAACCCGGTGGCGGTCTTGCTCCTAAAATGCATCCTTGAATATCCCCAAAAGTATGGAAGACCTCAAAAGGTGGTAGAACAAAACGGGTTTTACAAGCAAGAAAAACAAGAGAGCCCTCTTATAAAGGATGTTCAAAGGTGGGGAGAATGGGTATTGGAATCCGCAAAAAAAGAGATAGGAAGGTTTTACCCAACGGACGAGGATGGCTCCATACCCGTAGGATACCTATGGGCAAGGACTGTCCCTTGCCAAAACCCCCTTTGCGGTGCAGAAATTCCACTAATCCGTCAGTTTTGGCTTGCCAAAAAGGAAAAGAAAAAGATTTCTCTTTATCCTTTTGTGTATAACAAACGGGTGGAGTTCGCCATAGTGAAAAAGGAAGGCAACCAGTGGAAAGTTTTGGAGAGCTCGGTGGAAGGCTTTGAGCCAAAAGTCCCAGAAAACTTTGACCCAGAAAAGGGTACAACCGCAAGGGCAAAGGCAGTCTGCCTTGTCTGTGGAAGCACAATAGAGGATGACGATGTCCGAAGGCTATTCAGAGAAGGAAAAGCAAGCCAAAGGATGACCGCAGTAGTTTTGAACACCCAAAAAGCCGAGGGCAAAAGCTACAGATTGGCAACAGAAAAAGACCTGGAGTTTTACAGATTAGCGGAAGAGTATTTGGAAGAAAAAAGAAAAAAACTTTGGGAGGAATGGGGAATAGACCCTGTGCCGGATGAGAATTTACCTCCCGAGAACACTCTTGGCTTTAGGGTTCAAAGGTATGGAATACTAAAATGGGGCGACCTTTTCAACTCCCGCCAAAAGTTAGCTTTAATTACCTTTACCGAAAAAGTCCGGCTTGCTTATAAAAAGATGTTAGAAGAGGGCTACGATAAGGATTACGCTAAGGCGGTGGTGAGTTATTTGGGAATATTTATAAGCCGTTTTTCTTCGTATCACAACTCTTTGGTACCTTTACAACCAGGTTATGAAAAAGTTCAAAGAACTTTTTCAAGGCAAGCACTAGGGATGGTGTGGGATTATGTAGAAGTTAATCCTATAAGCGAGAATGTCGGTGGATGGGATACTCTTTTTACCGATGTTATTGACACTCTCTCCCACATCACCCAAATCCCACCAGTGGAAGCGGAGGAGTGATTAGATTCTACTTTATAAGTCCCAAAACTTTCAACAAAAATTCAAGGGCGTTTTGATTGACGAGTAT
>WYEK01000001.1 GCA_009903855.1 Thermocrinis sp. | reverse complement strand
CCAGAGCTATGTAGCTCTTTAAAAAGAGCTTTCCAAAGCTATCCTGTAGCTTGAGCCTTTCCACTGCAGTTATGCTCCCAAAGATAGACATCAAAAAGAGGATTAGCACCAGAAAGGCAAAAGATTGCACCTTTAAGACAAACTGGAGGACATAACCCACCAGAAGAAGTTGGACTGTAGTCCTTATGGAGCTCTCAAGTAAATCCCTTTCTGCCCGTAGGTTGTAAAAGTAAGAGAGTGCTACCGCAAAGAGGACCAAAATAAAAGCTTGAGGTAAGTGGCTTGGCTCAAGGCTGTTCATAAAAGTCCTTTTAAGGCTTCCTCCCTTTGTTTGCAAGTAGCACACTCTCCACAGGGTGGCTCGGTGCCCCTATAACAGGAGTATGTTTTTTCAAAGGGAACTCCCAGCTCCTTCCCCAAAAGGGCAATTTCCCTCTTTGTCATGCCCAAAAAGGGGGCGTAAACTTTCATAGGAACCTTTTTTGTGGCGGTTAAGATAGAACCTGCAGTGAGGGCACTTTGGGCGGAGGTTATAAACTCCGGTCTGCAATCGGGATAGGGAGTATCCAAAGAATGCACCGCTATGCCCACCGTGTCTATCCCCAAGGCGTCCGCGTAAGCCCCTGCAATGGCTAAAAAAATCAGATTTCTCATGGGTACTGTGGTAATGGGTGGTGCGTTGGAGTATTCTTCTGAAGGCACCTCTGGACCTCCTTCCAAAAGGGCAGAGGTGGTTATTCCCTTCAAAGATGGCACATCTACTATTAGATGCTCAACGCCCGCCAGCTTTGCTAACTCCTTTGCGTACTTTAGCTCTACCTTATGTCTTTGTCCGTAATTAAAGGATATGGCAATAACCCTGTCAAACTCTTTCTTTGCAAGCCACAGAAGGGTGGTGCTGTCCAATCCTCCGGAAAAGAGAACTATTATGCTTTTCATGAGTTTTTAAATGCCGGAGGAGGGACTCGAACCCCCACGCCCTTGCGGGCAGGAGATTTTGAGTCTCCCGCGTCTGCCAGTTCCGCCACTCCGGCTAAGGATATAATTATAATGTGATTTGCCACAAAATCCAAGAGATTGAACAGAGACTCGCAAAGGCTTGCGAAAGGGCAGGAAGAAAAAGAGAGGAGGTCTTGCTCCTTGGTGCATCAAAGTACGCCAGTGCAGAAAAGATAAGGGAAGCTTATCAATGTGGTGTGCGTGTTTTTGGAGAAAGCAGGGCACAGGACTTTCTTAAGAAGTTTGAAGAGCTCAAGGACCTACCCATAGACTGGCACTTTATAGGAAACTTGCAAACCAACAAAGTGAAATACATCATAGACAAGGTATCCCTGATCCACTCCTTAGACAGGCAGTCCCTTGCGGAGGAAATTCAAAAGAGGGCAGAAAGGCTCGGAAAGGTTCAGGATGTTCTCATTGAGGTAAACGTGGGAAAAGAAGAGACAAAGGGAGGCGTTTATGAGGAGGACTTAGAAAAACTCTTTGAATACTGCCTGAGTTTAAAAAATCTGAGAGTTCTCGGGCTTATGGCGATCCCTCCCCACAAGGAAAACCCAGAAGAAGTAAGACCCTACTTTGTAAAGCTTAGAAAACTAAAAGAAAAGCTGGAGGATTTGTATAAGCTAAGGCTTCCCCACCTCTCCATGGGCATGTCCGAGGATTTTGAAGTTGCAGTGGAAGAAGGTGCCACCATAGTTAGGATAGGTTCCGCCATTTTTTCATGAAATTTTCATCTTTGAACCTGTAATATAAATCACATCAAAACCCTATAAGGAGGTGTTGCCATGAGGAAACTTTTAGCAGCCCTTTTAGCAGTAGCTTTTGCAGGTGCCGCAATGGCACAACAAGCCGCTCAGCCCGCACAAGCTGAGCAAAAGAAGGAAGAAAAGCCCGCTGCCCAAGAGCACAAGAAGGTAAGGAAACACAAGAGGGCCAAGAAGGCTGAGCAAAAGCAAGAGCAAAAGCAAGAACAAAAACAAGAGGAGAAGAAGGAACAGAAACAAGAGCAGAAGCAAGAACAAAAGAAGTAATCTTCCTGTGGGGGGCTTTGCGCCCCCTTTCATCTGTTGTTTTTAGCCAACCTTTCGCATAACCTTAAGGCATGTAGGGAGGGAGAAATATCTGCTATTCCTTTCCAGGCTATATCGTAAGCGGTTCCGTGGTCGGGAGAAGTTCTTGGAAAAGGAATTCCAAGGGTCATATTTACTCCCTCTCTGAAGGCTAAAAGTTTAAAAGGTATTAGCCCTTGGTCATGATACATGCACAAAAATAGGTCGTAATCTCTGTTTAAAAAGGCAGTGTCCGGTGATAGGGGACCATCCACTATGTATCCCATAGACTTTAATTCCTCCACCGCGGGGACAATTTCTTTTATATCTTCCTCTCCGATGGTTCCACCCTCTCCCGTATGAGGGTTCAATCCCAAAACTCCAATCTGGGGGGATTTTTTAAACCACCTTTTAAACTCCTCCGCCAAAAGTTTGACCTTTTTTACTATGTTTTCCCTCTTAACCCTCTCTACTGCTTCCTTCAGAGGTATATGAGTGCTGAGCAGGGCAACCTTTATGGTTTCTGAATACATCAACATGGCATAATCCCTTACCCTAAAAGCCTGTGCCAAAAACTCGGTTTGACCCTCGTAAGAAAAGCCCGCCATCCTAGCCCAAAACTTGCTTATGGGCATGGTCAAAAGCCCGTCTATGTTACCATAAACCGCATCCACCACAGCCCTTCCCAAATATGCTACTGCCACCTTTCCCGAAGTGTAAGAGGGAGATGGTCTTTCTACGTCGCATATGTTCAGGTCAATGAGATAAACACCCGGAGCGTTTACTTCCTGTGGGCTATTTATTAAATTGGCGGTAAAATCCCTTCCAAGTTCTTTTGCACAGGCTTTTAAGATCTTCTCCTCTCCGTATATTACGTATGCATACTGTGGGTCCAGGTGGTCCATCAGACGCACTATTATCTCAGGTCCCACCCCTGCTGGATCTCCTATGGTGATGCCGATTTTAAGCATTTGAGCTGTATTTTGGTGTATAATATAAATAAAATTATAATAAGGGCAGAAGGAGGAATAAATATGATAGAGTTTGACGACAGCCTTCTCACACATGTTGAAGAAATGGACAAACAACACATGAGATTGGTAGCTCTGTTAAATCATACCTACGAACTCTTAAAAGAGGGAAAAAAAGAGGAAGCCATTGGGCTTTTCAAAAGAGAAATTCTGTTCTACGTGGAGTATCATCTGTCCGAAGAGGAAAAGTTTATGGAAAAAATAGGTTATCCTGAATTAGACCGCCATAGAAAGGCGCATGATATGTTCCGCAGAGCAATCTACGACTTAGCTCAACACATAGAAAAAGGGGACCCAAAAGCCTTTAGGGAAGCCCTATCCTACGCATGGGGTTGGCTATGCAACCACATTGCTAAAACGGACAAGAAGTATGCGATTTATGCAAAAGAGAAGGGATTGATATGATGAACAAAGAAAGAAAAAAGAATAGGATGCTTTTTAGTTCCATTTATGAACGCCTGTGTGGGTTTTTGGGATATTATAGATTTCTTCCTGTCAAGGGCTTTTTCTCAAGAAATTTTTGGCTTTCTTGAATTTCTCACCCGACGTATGAATAGATATAATAAGTATAAGTACCTCGGGTGAGAAATTATTCAAACAACCAAGACTTACTGAAAAAACTATACCCAACAGTATAACCCTGAAGATAAGCAAGTAAAGTCGTAATATTCCTCCATCCGCTAACTCCATTGAAAAGCTTTATCTGAGAATTCACAGCCTCTATCACTTGCCTAACACTCTTGTCTGGCTTATCCTCACATGCATGCACGTATTCCAAACCTCTATACCCTCTATCACCCATAAGACAAAAGCTGTCCGCAAGCGCCCTAAACCACAAACTCCTTTGATACCTTATCCTTACGGACCTCACTTCGTGATAGCTGGCAGGGTGAACCCGCATGTCATAAACAATTCCATTCCTATCGCAAACAATCATTACCAAAAGCCCATAATGAACCTCTTCAAATCTTACATTCCTTTGGTAATCCCAGCTATAGATGTCTCTTTTCCTCTTTGCCCAAA
>WYEK01000013.1 GCA_009903855.1 Thermocrinis sp. | reverse complement strand
AACTCCGAATACTTCCCATCCTCCGGAGAGATTGCCATAACTTCATAACCTTTCTCTTTTAAAGCCCTCATCAAGTGAAGCCTAAAGTTGTATAGACTGAAGGCAGTGTTTGAAGATAAAACTATTCTTTTCTGTTTTTTCTTTTCCATGCTTTAAAATCTATATTTTTTCTACAACCTCCAATAAATGAACCCAAGCTCTTCTGCATCTTTTCTATCAAAAACCCCCTTTATGTCAAAAAGTATTGACGGTTCACAAGACAACATTTTAAGCCCTTCTAAGGTAAATGTTTCAAGAAATACCCTATGCCTTACCGCATACAAAATGGCATCGTAAGGAGCCTTTTCTTTGTAATCCTTTTCAAGCTCTATATCAAACTCCTCCTTTACTTCTTCCTCCTTTGCTATTGGATCATAGACCACAGGCTCAATTCCAAACTCTCCAAGTTCTTTTATAACTTCGAAAACTTTGCTGTTTCTGACATCTGGCACATTCTCCTTAAAAGTTATCCCAAGCACTAAAACTTTTGCACCCTTTACCTGCCTTCCTGCCTTGATAAGCGTTTTTACAAGCTCATGGGCTACATAAATGGGAATTTCTTCGTTTATTCTCCTTCCTGCTAAAATGAGCTCTGGCACATAACCAACTTCTAAAGATTTATGGGCAAGGTAATATGGGTCCACCGGAATGCAATGCCCTCCCACAAGCCCCGGCTCAAACCTCAAGAAGTTCCACTTGGTTCCCGCAGCCTTTAAAACCTCTTTTGTGTCAAGCCCAAGTCTATGGAATATAAGGGCTAACTCGTTCATAAGGGCTATGTTTATGTCCCTTTGAATGTTTTCTATCACCTTTGCCGCTTCCGCTGTCTTAATATCGGGTGCTTTATAAACTCCCGCCTTAACCACAGTTCCATAAACCTCCGCAATTAGTTCTAAAGTCTCCGGAGTGTCTCCCGCAACTACCTTTATGACCTTTTCAATAGTGTGCTCCCTGTCTCCCGGATTTACCCTTTCTGGAGAGTATCCCACAAAAAAGTCCTGCTTCCACTTGAGACCGCTTTCCTTTTCCAATATTGGCACGCAGACCTCTTCTGTTGCCCCCGGATAGACGGTAGATTCATAAACCACCACGCTACCCTTTGTTAGATTTCTACCCACCACCTCCGAGGCAGACCTTAAAAAGGACAGGTCTGGGTTCTTTAGCTTATCCACAGGCGTAGGCACTGCCACAATTATGAACTTACACTCTCTTATTGCGGAAGGGTCGTCGGTAAAAGAAAGATTAGGGTTTAAAAGCTTTTCCTTGCTTTCCACCTCGCCCATATAGTCTACTCCCTGCCTTAAAGCTTCTACCCTCTTTGAGTTTTTGTCAAAGCCAACCACCTTAAAGTGCTCCGCAAGGCTAACCGCCAAAGGCAATCCCACATACCCAAGCCCCACAACGCAGATTTTTTCTTTGACGACTTTCAGGTCCTCCAAAAATTTGTTCATTTAGAATGTCCTCCAAGCAAAATATATTTCAAATTTAAAAACCTATCCGATCCACCGTGAGAAAAAGTGTAACGTGTAGATACAATGGTTTCCTTAAGCGAGAGAAAGTTGCTGAAACTGATGTAATTGAAGCCTACAACTCGGCGCATGGTTAATCAACCCCCCTTTTGAAAAACAAATTCATTACATCCTGTATTTCTACCTCTTATTTTGTCAAATACATTACTTTTAACTCCCTTACCACACGGCAATTTAGTTGGAGCATTTATCAGATTGAAACCTAAACTTTCTACATATTCTTTCACTTCATCAAAGCAAGCAAACTCATAAGGTAAGCCCCCTAACCAATCAATAGCATCATAAAAAACATGCATTCCTCTTTCTCTTCTCAATTTAAAGGTCCTTCTTCTGATTATAAAACCAAAAGTTACATAGCTACCATATAGTGCGATAAGTAGTGGTTGAAGTAAAGTATGTCCATTGTAAAACTTTTTAACCTTTAGCCAAAACTCAGAGGATGGGGCATGATTATAGATCGCTAAAATTAAATATCCTTTATCTTTTACTAAGCTTGCTGTATTTTTGATAGCTTCCCACATTTTTCAGTATGATGTAGCACTCCCCATGAATATACAATGTCACCTTTTTCTTTAAGGCTCTCAACTAAATTGCTGTCAAGAATGTTGCCTTGAAATATGTCCCACGAGTAGTTTGAAGGTAAAATATGGGAAAATTTTTCCCTTAACAATAGAGTTGCCTCTATGCTTGCAGGATCTATATCAAAGCTTATAACATGCTTACAGCCTAATAAGATAGCTGACAAAGAGAAAAGCCCAGAACCACACCCCACATCAATAAAAACCTTATCTTTAAACTCGCCCTCAGGGAGATATTTTAGTAAGCTTTCCTTAGCTTCTTGTATGACTTTTTCATCTACAACATTTTTTACATAATTTTTCCAGTTCTTTCCAAAGGAAAAGGTTATCTTCATCTCAAAACCTCCTTCCATTCTTGAACTATCTTTTCAATGCTAAAATCCTCAGCCCTTTGTTTAGCCTTTTCTGAGTAGTTTTTTCTCAAGCTTTCATCTTCAAGTAGTTTATCTATAGTTTTAACCCACATTATTTCCCTTTCTCCAAGTGGTTCCTCAGCACTCTTATATTTTACCTTAAAAACAGGCATCAAAACCCCATACTCTGCAAACTCTGGCTTTTGGGTTTGATAGTTAAAATCCGTGGTTGGTGCCAAGATCTCCCTTGGACCGCTCCTGCAGTCGGAAGATACTACACAAACACCGCAAGCCATAGCTTCCACCAAAGCGTTTGGAAAACCTTCCCACAAAGAAGGGAAGACAAAAAGCTTAGACCTTGCTATAAATTTGAAAGGGTTCTTTTGAAAGCCCAAGAAATAAACATCAAAGCTTTCTGAAAGCTCGTCTTTGTCCCAAACATAAGTTTTTAGTCCAAGCTCTTCAGAAAGTTTTAACAAATAGTCCTTTAGCTCTCCCTCTCCTAAAATCACAAGCTTTAAATCCTTGTGTTTTTCTTTTAAAGCCTTAAAGACTCTTATCAAATACCATTGCCCTTTTTGTTTTGTTAGCCTTCCTGCGGTGATTAAAACAGGATGCTTAAAAATTTCTTCATAGCTTCCCAATGGCTCCTTTGCTAACTCTCTTATTTCATCTATCGGATAGGGATTGTAGATCACCTTTATTTTTTCTTCCTCTATGCCAAGATTAATTAAGCTTTGCTTCACTCCATGGCTAACTGCTATAATTAGATCTGCCTTCGGATAAAGAAGTCTTACTAAAAGCTTGTTTAGTTTTCTTAAACCAACATGACCCGTTTGCTGGTCCATACGCACAGATATTATGGCTCTGTGCTTCTTAAAAAGCTTAGAAATTATATTCACAAAATTAGCTCTTTCCAAAAATGATACTACAAGCGAAGTTTTTTCTAAGAACTTTGAAAGCTTATACGCATATGTTATAATGCTTAAAGTTTTTATTATTGGGCTTGTTTTGGTTGAATGATTGCTAAGAAAAAAGATCGGTTTATCTGTTTTGTATTTAACATCACGCTCAAGTAAAATAAATGCAGATACAGATAAATGCTCGGATAACCTTATTGCTACCTTTTCCGCCCCTCCTCCTGCAAGGGAATTTATGAGAAAATATAGCTTTACATCCATTTATCCTTCCATGTTTCAAACACAAACAATAGCCAAAGCTTGTTATGATTTACTCCTCTATCAGAAAGAAAATCCTCTAAAAGTCTCTTGACTTCTGAGTGGTTAAATAATCCTTCCTTTTTTATTCTTTCTTCGTCCAAATAATCCATATAAAGTTCCCTCAACTCTTTTTTGAACCACTCATAGATTGGCACCCCAAAACCTTGCTTTGGTCTTTCTACAAACTCTTTTGGGATGTGTTTATACAAAACCTTTCTTAGCAGATATTTGCTGACCCCGTTTTTATACTTAAACTCCACCGGGAGTTGAGAGGTCCATTCCACTATTCTATGGTCTAAAAAAGGCTCTCTTCCTTCAAGGGCTACGCTCATGGTTGCCCTATCCACCTTAACGAGTATATCGTCAGGAAGATAAGTTTTCAAATCAAGTAGCA
>WYEK01000096.1 GCA_009903855.1 Thermocrinis sp. | reverse complement strand
CCAACTCCCCGTTTGCGTCGCTTTTGACACTTACCACCTCCAAACCACATATGCTGGCAGAAGCTGGGTTTGTACCGTGGGCGGAGTCTGGCACCAATATTTTGTTTTTGTGGGTGTTTCCCCTGTCTCGGTGATAGGCGGTTATGAGCAGTAAGCCAAGGAGCTCTCCCTGCGCACCGGCAGCGGGCTGGAGGCAAACCTCCGCAAAACCGCTAAGTTCTTTTAAAAGCTCCTTGAGTTCGTACATAAGCCTGAGGGTGCCTTGGACGCAATCCTCTGGCGCAAAGGGATGCATCTGCGTGAAGGCTTCTATCCTAGCCAGTTCTTCGTTGATCTTGGGGTTGTATTTCATGGTGCAGGAGCCGAGGGGCACCATGGTGGTGTCTATGGCGTAATTTCTCTGGGAGAGCCTTGTGTAATGTCTTACCACGTCAAGCTCCGAGACCTCCGAAAAGTTCAAGTCCTCTCTGTAGTATTCACCAAGATACTGGGCTACATCCACCGCCGGCACATCCAACTTGGGTAGCCTGTACCCTTTCCTTCCTTTCTCAGAAAGCTCAAATATCAGCTCCACCTTTCTACCTCTCTTGCTATTTTCTTTCTAAGGTTTGGTCCGGGGTTCTTGGCAATCTCTCCGTCAAAGGCTTACAGCTTACTGTATTTATTATGAAGGTATCTCCAGAGGTCGTGTAGCATCCGTAGGCGTTGTATGGCACACATTCATCAGTTTCCGCTACCACAAGCCTATTCCTCTGGGGCTCAAAGGTTATCCTGCACCTCCCACACACCTGAGGTCTAATGCTTTCCTTCTTTAGCAAGCTCTCGCAGTTTTCCACGCCTTCTATAATCGTAGTGCGCAGGCTGTATTTATAAAGCCCTTCTTCACCCGTCCTTACTATTCCACAGGAGGCAGAAAGTATTAACAAAGATAAGGTTAGCTTCCTCATGGCCATAAAAGTTTAACAGAAAAGCGTTTAAAATTTTACACATGCTCTCTCCTGAAGAACAGTTGAGCATCATAAAAAGGGGCACTGTTGAGATCATTGAAGAGGAAGAGCTTTTGAAAAAGCTGAAGGAAGGAAGACCTTTAAGGATAAAAGCGGGCTTTGACCCAACCGCACCGGACTTGCATCTTGGTCATACGGTTCTGCTTCAAAAACTAAGGCAGTTCCAACAGCTTGGACACGAGGTCTATTTTGTGATCGGAGACTTTACTGCCATGATTGGGGACCCGACGGGCAGGAGCGAAACAAGGCCTCCCCTCTCAAGGGAGGAGGTGTTGGAAAACGCCAAAACTTACGAGCATCAGGTTTTCAAAATCCTTGACCCAGAAAAAACCAACATAGTTTTCAACAGCACCTGGCTTTCTGAGCTTGGAACCGAAGGGATCATAAAGCTGGCAGGAAAATACACGGTGGCAAGGATGTTAGAAAGGGATGACTTTTCAAAGCGCTTTAAAGAAGGCATTCCCATATACATTCATGAGTTTATATATCCTCTACTGCAAGGCTACGACTCGGTTTTTTTAAAGGCGGATGTGGAGCTCGGCGGCACAGACCAAAAGTTTAACCTTCTGGTGGGAAGGGACCTACAGAGGGCCTTTGGACAGGAACCGCAAGTTTGCATAACCCTCCCACTGCTCGTAGGCTTAGACGGCGTAAGAAAGATGTCCAAATCTTACCAAAACTACATAGCCATACAGGAAGAGCCAGAAAGTATGTTTGGCAAGATCATGTCCATCTCAGACGACCTTATGTGGGAGTACTACACCCTCTTAACCGACTACACAGAGGAGGAGATAGAGAACTTTAAGAAAAACTTGCACCCGATGGAGGCTAAAAAGAAGCTTGCCCACTTTATCGTAGAGCGTTTCCATGGCAAAGAGCAGGCGGACAAGGCTTTAGAGTTCTTCGTTAAAACCTTCTCAGAAAGAGAGTTCCCTGAGGATGCTCCCATCATAGAGGTTCCCTATGGTCTTAAAAGGAGGGCTTACGAGCTTTTGTTTGAGCTTGGTATAGAGAGCTCCAAAAACTCCGCCCGAAGGGTGGTGGAAGGAGGAGGCTTAAGGATAAACGGTACAAAGGTGGAGGACCCAAACCAAGAGATAGAGATAAAAGAAGAGCTTCGCCTTCAGGTGGGTAAAAAGAGATTTTACAGGGTGGTGCCTAAATGAGGTTTAACTCTAAGGATATTGCAGACTTGGTGGATGGTTTGCTTTTTGGTGAAAACTTAGAACTTGTAGGCGTGTCTTCTCTGGAGGACCCAAAGGAGAGAACTTTGATCTTTTGTCCTTCTGATAAGGATGCGGAGAGGGTAAAGGATGTAAAAGACGCCACCTTGGTGGTTCCAAAGCCAGTAGAACATCCAAGCTACATACTGGTAAAAGACACAAAGCTTGCCTTGGCTATTGTTCTGGAAAAGCTATATCCAGAAGAGCATCCTACGGGCATCTCCGAAAAAGCCCACGTGGAAAGCTCGGCAGTGTTGGGAGAGGATGTCTATGTGGGACCCTTTGCCTACATTGGAAAAAACGTAGTCCTTGAGAGAGGCGTAAAGGTTTATCCTTTTAGCTACATCGGAGACCACTCCTTTGTGGGAGAAAACACGGTTATCTTCAGCGGAGTTCATATATACCCAAGGACCGTTATAGGAAAGAATGTGCGCATCCACAGCGGAGCGGTCATAGGAGCAGACGGCTTTGGCTATCACATAACCAAGGAGGGCATAATCAAGCTAAACCATATAGGCAATGTGGTCATTGAAGACAATGTGGAAATAGGTGCAAACACTACCATAGACAGGGCGCTGCTTGACAGCACCATTGTGGGAAGAGAGACCAAGATAGATAACCTTGTTATGGTTGCCCACAACTGCAGATTGGGAGAGAGAAACCTAATAGTAAGTCAGGTTGGGCTCTCGGGAAGCGTGAAAACTGGCAAAAATGTCATTCTTGCGGGGCAGGTGGGTGTGGCAGACCATGTAAACATAGGCGACAACGTGCAGGTTGCCGCAAAGTCCGGTGTCTCAAAGGACTTGGAACCCAACAAGATTTACGGAGCAAACCTGCCTGCCATAGAGTGGAGCAAGTGGAAGAGGATTTACGTTTATCTTTTAAAACTTCCAGAGCTCTTCAAGAGATGATCCTAAAGGTTATCCCTGTGGGACCCTTAAGTATGAACTGCTCTGTGATAATAGATGAGGACACGGGGCAGTCTGTGGTAATAGACCCGGGGGCAGATTTGGAGGTGATTTTAAAGGCATTGGAGGGAACCGCGCCCAAGTATATCCTTGCTACCCACGGACACATAGACCATGTGGGACAGGTTAAGGGTTTAAAGGAAAGGTTGGGTGTTCCCTTTTTGGTGCATAAGGAAGACCTTTTTTTGCTCAACGACCCGATATGGAAGGGCTTTGACCTTTATGTGTGTGCAGACCTGCCCTGTCCTGAGCCGGATGATTTTTTGGAGGAAGGTATGGAACTTAGCTTTGGAAAGATAAGGTTGAAGGTGCTTCACACACCCGGGCATACACCCGGACACTGCTGTTTTTATTCAGAAGAAAAACTGCTCATTGCGGGCGACTTGCTCTTTAGGGGCTCCGTAGGACGCTGGGACCTACCGGGTGGTAGCCTGGAGAATTTAAAAAAATCCTTGCGTAGGGTAGTTTTGGAGCTTCCGGAGGATGTGCGCGTGATCACCGGACACGGAGAGGAGACCACCATGGGAAGGGAGAAGAAGTTCAACCCACTGCTGAGGGAGCTCTTGAACCATTGATGGGTCTGTCTGTTTTGATCCTAACAAAAAACGAAGAGAAGAACATAAAAAGGGCAATTGAAAGCGTGAAAGACATTGCCGACGAAATTGTAGTTCTTGATTCTGGCTCCACCGACAGAACGGTAGAAATTGCCAAAAGCCTCGGAGCAAAGGTATTTTTCCATGAGTGGGATGGATATCCACAACAACTCAATAGAGGTATAGGGTTATGCTCAGAGGATTGGGTTTTGGTCTTGGACGCAGACGAAGAAGTCTCGGAGGAACTAAGAAATTCCATATCAAAAGCCATATCTTCCGATACTGCGGATGTTTATATGGTTTGTAGAAAAACCTACTACCTCGGTAAATTCCTTGAGCACACTTGGTATCCCGAATGGAGGGTTCGGCTTTTTAAAAAGGGTTTGGTGAGGTTTGAGGGAGAT
>WYEK01000131.1 GCA_009903855.1 Thermocrinis sp. | reverse complement strand
GAGACCTGAGGATACTCCTTCCTAAAACTACCATATCTGCGCCATTCCTTATAGCCTCTTCCAAACTGACAACTCTCCTTTGGTCTTCCCTCTCTTCCTGTCCAAGCCTCACGCCGGGAACTACCGCAAAGAAGTTAAACCTTGACTTTAAAAGAGGAAGTTCCTTTCCAGAACACACAAGACCCGTAATACCACACTCAAGAGCAAGGCTTGCCAGCCTTAGCACATACTCCTCCTTTGACAGGCATACGCCAAAATCCTTTAGATGTTCTTCTTCCAGACTTGTTAGAAGGCTAACGCCCAGCAGTTTTATACCATCGCCCACTTCAACCGCCCGCCTCAGGGCATCCCTTCCGGAGGCTATATGAACCGTTAGATAGTCCGCCCCAAGCTCCTTTGCAGACAGCACGCCGTTTTGAACGGTGCTTGGTATGTCGTGGAGTTTAAGGTCCAAAAAGAGTTCAAAGCCCTCCTCCTTTATGGGCTCTGTGATCCTTCTGTGGTGAGATATGAAAAGCTTATAGCCCACCTTGAAGGTTATATCTTTGCCCCTAAGGGCTTTGACAAGCTTAAGGGCATTTTCGTATTCGGTGTCCAGTGCTATACAAAGTTTTGGCATTAGTATTAATATATTATTTTGGAGGGGTGACCGAGTGGCCGAAGGTGGGTGATTTGAAATCACCTGTGGGTCTGTAGGGCCCACCGAGGGTTCGAATCCCTCCCCCTCCGTTTGTAATTAGGCAAAACACAGGCTACTTGCTACAAAGCTTAACCCTGTATTTAAGACGGATTTATCGGCATTAAGGGCAAACATGCAAACGATGGAAGCAAAACTTGAGGCAAAAGTTGAAAAGGTTGGATTAGAACTCACGGGAAAAACCTATAAGTTCGGTTTATTTGTGCTAAAATTCTTCCCATGCGAGTTGGCTTTTTGAAAGTGGGAGAGTATGAGGGCGTATTGAGACACTTTAATGCCTTTATTAGAAGGTTCAAGGAAAGGGGTGCGGAGGTTCTGGAGTTAGACATTGGGCAGGGAGACCTCAACGATAGGGTAAAGGAGCTTATGGAATTTGGTCCTATGTTCTGCGTTGACCTGAACGCCAACGGAGTTTTAACCGTCAGCCAAGAGGACAAGAGGCTTGCCCTGTCGGACGCTATGGGCTTTGTGCATGTTTCCATCTTTGCGGACGAACCTCTTTTTAACTTTCCACCCCTTTTGGATATGAGAAACGCCAACAACTTTTTGCCTGTGGTCTGCGACCTTAAATACGCAGACAGCTTGGCATTCCTTGGCATCAAACAGCCTCCCTCTTACATAACGCCCTTTTTGGACCCAAGCCAGATGAAAGAGCCCACCCAGGATAGGGAAATACCCTTAGCCTTCCTTGGACCGGTCGTAGACCCAAACCTCATTGCGGGGCAGGTGGCAGAAAATTACAGGCAGGAATTTTTGGGCATTTTCTTTGAAGTGGGGGAGTTTTTGTTTAGAAACCCTGAGGTTCATGTATTGCAGGCACATGACTATATCCTTTCTATGTTTAATCCCACCTTGCAAGAGGAGTATGCCAAGTGGAGGGAAGAGAACCCTAAGGACTTTTTAAACTTTTTAAACCTTATTTCCATTTATGCCACCGCCAAAAAGAGGTGGTTCCTTTTGAGCTTTTTGGATGGAATGGAGCTAAAGGTCTTTGGGGAAATTCAGGGCACGCCCTTTGAGGGGCACGAAGCGGTTGTTCCAAAAGACTGGACGGAGCTTTTGGAACTTTTAGGAAAAAGCCAATTGGTTATAACCTCCTATCCTCACAGTGTGCCAACGGGTGTGGGCTTTTCTCCCTTGGAGATTGCATACATGGGCTGTGCTTTAATGGTGGATTATAGGGCTACTCTGCCGGGCTTTTTTGTACCAGATGAGGAAGTGATCACATACCTTCCCTTAGACAGGGCAGAGATTGAGGAAAAGGTGCTATTCTACCTTGAAAACCCAGATAAGGCTCTGGAGATAGGTGCAAGGGCTCGCCAAAAGATCTTTGAAAGATACACCTTTGAAGACAGGGCAGACTTTTTGTATGATCTCTTTTCTAACATCCTAGCAAACGCCCAGCAGGCACAGTAGATGTTTTTGGGCTTTGGCACGGTCGTAAATTTTGGGTTGGTTTTGCTAGGCTCTTCCTTTGGTTTGTGGGCAAGGAGGGGCATTCCCGAAAGCCTAAGGGTGGGGGTTATGCATGCCATCGGAATATTTACCCTGCTTTTGGGAGTAAAGCTCTTGGTGGAGAACAAGCCGGAGACTATAAAGGTTTTCTTTCTTTTGGTCTTTGGTGGTGGGCTTGGCTACTGGCTTTCGCTGGAGGAGAGGCTGGAGAGGTTATCCCAAGGCTTTAGAGGTTCTGGTTTTTTGACTGCGTCTTTGCTCTTTACGGTGGGTCCCCTTACCTTCACTGGCTGTCTTTTGGAGGCGGTAAAAGGAGACAGTGGGCTTTTGCTCTCAAAGGCTTTTATGGACGGCATTTCATCCACCCTTTTGAGTGCTACCTTTGGTAAAGGCGTTTTGTTTTCTGCCTTCTATGTGCTGTTATTTCAGCTTTCCTTGACCTTTGCCTTTTACTTTTTTGGAAGCTTTATAAGCCCTCAGGCTATGGCTAATACCCTCTTTTTGGGCGGTGGGCTAATGCTTACCATTGGTTTAAAAATTTTAGGCTTGCTCCAGGATGTCAAACTGCTAAACCTTATGCCTTCTTTGTTGCTCTCTGTGGTTGTTTAAGCTTTGGGACTGTGTATTACTACCTTGAGGGTTAAGCTGACTTTTCTGGCGTTGCTTCCTTCTCTTTTTCTTGAAGTTTTTCCAGCAATTGGAGTAAGGACTGGCTGGATTGAGGCGTAAGGATCACGCTGACCCTGGGTGCCTTCTTTATTTCTAAGCCTTCTACCTTCTCCACCAAGACTTTTAGTTCTCTTTCTATATCATCCATCCTTTTTTCAAGCCCGTTAATTCTCTCGCTTAATTGTTTTTCTGTTGTATCAAGCCTTTTTTCAATTTTGTCTATCGATATGTCCAGTTTTTTTCTCGTTTTGCTGTGTGTGTAGTTCAAACATTTTGCCAATTTGCTGTGTAAATTCGTCAAATTTTTTCTCGCTGTAGAGTTTGAATTCTTCAAACCTTCTTTCGTTTTGTTGTGTATGAAGTTCAAACATTTTACCAATCTGCTGTGTGAATTCGTTAAACTTCCTCTCGTTGTGCTGAGTGAATTCTTCAAGCTTTCTTTCGTTTTGCTGTGTATAAAGTTCAAACATTTTGCTGGTTCGCTGTGTGAATTCTTCAAACCTTCTTTCGTTGTGCTGTGTAAATTCCTCAAACTTTCTTTCGTTTTGCTGGGCGTGAAGTTCAAACATTTTGCCGATCTGCTGTGTGAATTCGTTAAACTTCTTCTCGTTGTGTTGAGTAAATTCTTCAAGCTTTCTTTCGCTTTGTTGTGTGTGAAGTTCAAACATTTTACTGACCTGTTGAGTGAATTCGTTAAACCTTCTTTCGTTGTTATGGATGAATGTTTCAAATCTCTTTTCTATGTTATCGGTAAATATTTTGAACCTTTCCTCGATCTGTTTGGTAAATATATCAAAGGTTTTTTCCATCTGCTTTGTGAAGTACCAAAAGATCCCTACAATTCCACCTAAAATTAATATCAGGCTACCTATAATTTGCAGGGTGCCGAACTTTTCCATGAGGTTAAATTTAACTCCGATACGAGTAAAGGCAACGGAGGTCTAAAAACTCCTTGCGTTTTGAAGCACCTTGGCTTATCCTTAAATCTATGGAACTGGAAACTTTGCTGAAGGCTCAGAAGGATGTTTCTTTAAGGCGGATCGGTGAGAAGGTTTTGGAGGGCAAAAGGCTCAGCCCAGAGGACGCACTTACCCTTTTCAATTCCAACGAGCTTGCATACATTGGCGCGCTGGCGGAGTATGTTAATAGGCAAAAGAACGGTATGTTTGCATACTTTGTGGTAAATAGACAGATAAACCCCACCAACATATGCGTCTATCAGTGCAACTTTTGTGCCTTTGGTGTTCTCAAGTCTGACCCAAGGGCTTACGAAATGAGCTTGGAGGAGATTCTAAAGAAGGTGGAGGAAACCTATCAGCAAGGTGGCAGAGAGGTGCATATTGTGGGTGGTGTGCCACCCCATTGGAAAGTGGAGGATTATGTGGGCTTGGTGCGGGAAATTAAAAGCAGGTTTCCGCAGATGGTGGTAAAGGCTTGGACCGCCATAGAAATCCACCACATGGCAAAAATATCAAAGAGAAGTTATGAAGATATCCTCAAAGAACTAAAGGACGCTGGGCTTGACGCCATTCCCGGCGGTGGTGCGGAAATATTCTCCGAGAGGGCAAGGAAGATCATCGCACCATACAAAGCTAACGCAGAGGAGTATTTGGAGGTTCATAGAACTGCCCACAAGCTTGGCATCCCCTCCAACGCTACCATGCTTTACGGACACGTGGAAACCTACGAAGAGAGGGTTGAGCATATGTTAAGGCTAAGGGAACTCCAAGATGAAACGGGAGGCTTTCAGGTGTTCATTCCCTTAGCTTACTGGCCAGAGGGCACCCGTTTGGGTGGCAAACGCACCTCCTCGGTGGATGACCTAAAGACCATAGCCATATCAAGACTCTTCTTGGACAACTTCCCCCACATAAAAGCCTACTGGATCACCTTGGGAGAAAAGATTGCCCAAATTGCCCTAAACATGGGAGCAGATGACCTGGATGGCACCATAGAGGAAGAAAGGATAGTCCATTCTGCCGGCACCAAAAGCCCTTACAGACAGAGCAAAGAAAAGCTCATAAACCTTATAAGGTCTGCGGGCAAAATTCCTGTGGAAAGGGACACCTTTTACAACATAGTAGCCATCTATCCATGAATGGAAAGGGCTAAGCTTTTCTTTCTCTTTTTCCTATTCTTTGTTTTCTTTGTAGGCATAAACATACTCTTTTTGGACAACCTTAGGAAAATCTGGACCGTAGGTTTTCCGCTGATCCTTTTGGTGATAAACCTGGACCTTCTCATTCTTGTGGTCGTTTTTTCTATCTTCTTTAGAAAGTTCATAAAAACCTACCTGCAAGCCCAGAGGGGAAACCTAAGGAGGCGTCTTTCTAACCTTCTCTTTTTGTATATGTTCCTGCCCATACTCTTTCTAAACTTGGCATCCTCAGTAGTTCTGTTGCAATCCACAAAGACCTTTGTTAGCTCCCAGCTCAAGGAAGTGGCGCAGAAAACGGAGGAGCTTTTGCAGATGGCTAACGCCTACGAGAGGGACAAGCTTGAAGAGTACAGGTCTTTTTTTTATACCATAATCAGCAAGGGGGAAGACCCAAGGGGGTTTGTCTCTGCCCTAAAGGGTGTAAAGAGTGTGGAAAAAGCACCCTGCGTTGAAGAAGAAAGGGAAGATACCTTCATCCTGTGCGTGGGAGATTACAGGGTGGAGGTTCTAAAGGACCAAAGGCTAAAAAGTGGCATCAGTGCCCTTTATGAGGTTTCCACCAGCCTAAGGAACTTGGTAAAGTCAAGGGACATTTTAGGTGGCATATACATATACTTTTTGGTGCTAATTTCCTTGGTTGCCCTGCTTGCGTCTTTGTGGTTTGGAAACTTGGTGGCAAGACATATAAGCGTCCCACTGGAGGAGCTCTCTTCAAAGGCCCGGGAGATTGCTAAAGGAAACTTTGATGTTTTTGTGAGGGTGCCAAACACGGAGGATGAGGTTTCTCAACTTGCCAGGTCTTTCTCCACCATGAAGGAGGAGCTAAGGGAACTGTACAGCAGGCTTGAGAAGGAAAAGGAGACGTTGAGGTCTTTGATAGAGAGTTTGCCCGTGGGCATAAGGTTTGTTGGAAAAGGAGGGGAGGTTATTGAAAACAAGGCTTACAAGGAGATTAACAAAGAGGACCCGCAGGTTAGAAAAACGGAGGTTGAGCTTCCCCTTGGTCTTTTGGAGATCTACGAGGACCTGCGTCCCATTATTACCGCAGAGAGGTTCCGGACTTGGCAGGATGCGGTCAAAAGGCTCGCCCACGAGATCAAAAACCCACTTACTCCCATAAGCTTACATCTGGAAAGGCTACGACTCCTTGCCCAAAGGGATAGGCTAAGCAAGGAGGAGGTAATAAACGTCTGCGGGCTACTTTTGGAGGAAATAAACAGGATCAAGTCTGCGGTCAATTACTTTAGAGACCTCTCTTATCAAAGGGAAATAAAGGTAGAGGGCTTTGAGTTGGGAGATCTAATAAGGGAGTTAGCAAGGCTATATCCCAATCTGGAGGTGGAGGTGGTAGGCAGTAGCTTTGTGAAGGCAGACAGAAGCATGATAAAAGAATGCTTTTTTAATCTTTTTAACAACAGCGTAGAGTGGGGTGCAAAAAAGGTAAGAGTGTCCCTCACCGAGGAGGGTTTTGTTTACGAAGACAACGGTAAAGGTATCAAAGAGGGAGAGGAGGAGACTATATTCATGCCATACAAGTCTTCAAACCCGGAGGGTATGGGGTTGGGGCTTGCTATGGTAAAGCACATCTTTGAACTGCACGGTTGGAGCATAAGGGTTTTCCCAAAAAGGGGAGGATTCTATGCGGAAGTCTCATTCAGAACTCCCTTGGAAAAGGGAGGGTAGAATTTGCAAAATTCTTATCAGGTGATTTTCCCATATTACATCCAAAACCTCAGAGACTGCGTCCTCCTGCTCCTTTGGGCTCAATCTTTTAAAACTTTCAGATTTGACGCCCTTTTCGTGCAAAAGAAGGGGGACAAAGAGCTTACCCACCGCATAGAAAAGAAAACTTAGTTCAAGGTCCGAAAGCTGAGGAAAGCCACCAAAGGTTTTGTATGTTTTTATGCCCGCCCAGTTGGTCCAACGGCGTACCTCTTCATCTTCCAACCTTTTTTCATAACCGCCCACATACATGGATGCAAGAGCCTTCAGCAGTCTTTCCGTCTTTTCCACATCAAAACCCTGCAAGGAGCTTTCTAAAAGAGAGAGGTCCTTAGAATTGATCTCTTCGTAATCCTTTAAAAACCTCTCCTTCCATTGGGCGTACCTAAAAAACTCCTGAAAGGGATTTTTCAACCGGGCTCCTCCGAGTATTCATACTCGGGGCAGTTTAGGGTAGTTAGGTCTATGTTGGGGACCTTTTCTTCTACAGTGTTATGATAGCCACACACAAAGCACTCTAACACAGTGGCATAGCCGGAGTGCAGATGCCCTATGTCCCACCCACAGAGAGGACACTCTCCCTCACCAGCCTTTAAAACTTCCAAAAGACGATTGCCATCCTTCACTGCGTTTTGTATGCCCTTTACCCTTGCTATTGCCCTCTTCAGCTCATCGGTGTTCCACTCAGCACCGCATTCTAAACATCTGAACTCCGAGTAGCTCCCTTCGTTTATCAGCCTTATAACCTTTTGAGAACCGCATCGGTCATCTACGCACTGACTGCCAACAAATTTTCTTCCTAGCTTGTCCAATATTTCCTTGAAGTCCTCCTTGTTTAGCCTCATGGGCTTGTCGTAGACCTTGTATCCACAGCACTGGCACTCCGCCTCCACCCTCGGGTAGGGCTCGTCGTATTCACACACCTTCAAAGCAATCCTCTTACAATGTGGGCAAAGCTCCAAATGGGTTAGGCATATCATAATATTTCAGATTATACCGCCTCTTTGAAGTTTCAAGCCTCTAAATTTTCATGAGAATTTCATTTTGGCTTCCTAAAATTAAAACCATCAAAACCTTAGCAAGGAGGTTTAGCCATGAGAAAGCTAACAGCACTAGCCGCAGCCCTTGCCTTTGCAGGCATCACCTTTGCCCAGCAAGCACAGCCAGCACAACCTGCCCAACCAGCACAGCCCGCCCAACCAGCACAACCCGCTGAAAAGGCTCAAGAGAAGGCTCACAAAAAAGCCAAAAAGCACAAAAAGACTCACAAAAAGCACGAGATGAAGAAGGAAGAAATGAAGCAATAACTGGGCAGGCATGGGGGCGTAAGCCCCCTACTTTTATGAATTGGGAGGTTAAGTCATGAGGAGGTTCTTAGTTCTAACTACCGCGTTTGTTTTTGCAGGTATTAGCTTTGCCCAGCAAACCCAATCGGGAAGTTCTCAGGGACAGTATCCCATTGGTGGTGGAAAAAAGTACAAGGAGTGGTGGTGCAGCCAAAATTGGGAAAAATGCAAGCAAATGAAATTAGAGGATCTTTCTGCAAAAAAAGAGTGCTTGGAAAAGAGCCAAAGCTATGAGGCTTACAAAGAATGCGAGTTTCTGCGTAAACATGGGCATCGTCTTAGATAACAAAGAAGACAGGATATGAAGGTACTATAAAAAAGCTTTCAGGGCTTGCTGGGTGCCCGTTGAGGGACCAATGGAAGGAACCCTGAAGACGGGAGGGATTTTAAAATCCTTGCCCTTGTCCAGCAGGTTCTGAAGGTAGCCCTTCTTTTTCCTATTCTTAGCAAGGAAAAACTCTTCCATTTTCCACAGGAGCGTAGGATAGGGTAGTGGGAGGTTTAGTTCCCTTATCCGCTGGGGGAACGATACCGATAAGGGATTATCAGAACAGCTTCAGACAGGAGATGAGGTAGTTGAAACAGAACTGAGGAGGATAAGGTTCATACAGCTTCTTTAGAGAAAGTAAGCTAAAGGGCTAATTTTTCAGCGGAGGGTTATCTACTTTTATACTAATTCTCATGCATGTCCTTCTCATAGGTCTTGGAAATATGGGCAAGAAATACCTTTCAAAGCTTGAGGAGATGGGAAAGCTCCCGGTTCTCTGCGACAGGGACCCAAACAAGGCGGTTGGTAGCTACCCCTTTTATTGCCACTTTGAGGAGGTCAAAGAGCCTGTAAAAGCGGTCATAATAGCAGTTGACCCTGCGGAGCATGTTAGGTTAGCTAAGTTCTTTTTGGAGAATGGGGCATCGGTCTTGCTTGAAAAACCTCCAGCCCTTAGCAAAAGGGAGTTTATGGAAATATACCATTATTCAGCGCTTTATATTTCAGAAATAGAAAGTTTTTCATCGTGCCTTGATTACTTTCCAAAGGATGTAGAGGAAGTGCACATTGAGAGGTTAGGGAGAGGGAGAGGCTACCTTTCTCCCCTTTGGGATTTGGCATGGCACGACCTTTATCTTCTTCAACTGTTTTTCAAAGACCTGCAGATTACATCCCTTAAAGTGGGCGATGTTTGGCATTTGGAGGGAAAAGCAGACGGCGTGCCCTTTTCTATAAGAACCGCTTGGGAGCATCCCAACCCTTCAAGAAGATGGTTCATAAACGGTGGGAGCTTGATCCTTGATTTTGCCAAGGAAGAGGTTTGGAAGGAAGGGAAACTGATCCACAAAGAAAACAGGGACAAACTCAGGCTCATGGTGGAAAGCTTTCTCTCTGGAGATTTTGACTATAGGAGCAAAGACAGGGCATTGAAAAATATAGAGCTTTTGGAAAACTTAAAAGCCATTGACATCTCCTGAGTAACTCCCAAATTCTAAATACTTATGAAAGGTCTTTCAAGCTTTGAGCATGTATTAGAGGAGAGAATAGACCAAGCTACCGCTTTGGAACTTTTGGAAAGGGCAGACCTGGCGGTCTTGGGCTATTTGGCGGACCAAGTGCGTAGGCGCTTTCACCCAGACAATGTTGTTACCTTTGTGATAGATAGGAATGTGAACTACACCAACATTTGCGTGGCAGGGTGCAAGTTCTGCGCCTTTCAGAGAAAACCAAGTTCACCGGAGGGTTATGTTTTAGACACGGAAGAGATCTTAAAGAAAGTGCAAGAGCTGGTAGATTGGGGTGGGACTACTCTGCTTATGCAGGGAGGACTAAATCCGGACCTCCCCCTTAAGTTTTACACGGACCTTTTGAGGGAAATAAAGAAGAACTTCCCTATGGTGCAAATCCACTCCTTTTCTGCACCGGAGATTGTCTATCTTGCTAAGATTGAAGGGCTTACCATAGAGGAGGTTATAAGGGCTCTGAAGGATGCCGGACTTGACTCCATCCCCGGTGGTGGTGCGGAAATTCTATCCCAAGAGGTTAGGAGCTTTTTGAGCCCCGGCAAGTGCACGGTGGAGCAGTGGGAGGAGGTGCACAGAACTGCCCACAAACTTGGGCTAACTTCCACCGCTACAATGATGTTTGGGCATATAGAAAAGCCAGAGCACATTGTAGAACACTTAGAAAGGGTCAGGCGTATCCAAGATGAAACGGGCGGATTTACCGCCTTTATACCTTGGACCTTTAAAAAGGGCAACACCATGCTTGACCACATAGAAGAGGCTTCATCAGTTTATTATCTGAAGGTGCTTGCCCTCTCGCGGATATACCTTGATAACTTCAAAAACATTCAGAGCAGTCATGTAACTCAGACCATGCAGGTGGGTATTGTGGGACTTCACTTTGGTGCCAACGACCTGGGCAGTGTGATGATGGAGGAGAATGTGATCTCTTCCACCAACTACAAGGTTTCCATACCAAAGGTGGAGGATATGGTGTCTGCCATAAGGTCCGCTGGCTTTGTGCCAGCCCAAAGGGACACCTACTACAACATCATAAGAGTCTTTTGAGCCTTAGCATAGCCCTGTGGATTAGCAGAGGGTCGTAAACTCCAAAATCCTTTAAAAACCACCCATCACCCCCTGTTAGGATAACTTTAAAGTCCCTTTTGTAGTTTTCCCTCAGCTCTCTAAGCAGTCCCTCCAAGTAGTAAAAAACTTCCTTTTTTAGCCCACCCAGAAGGGCAGACCTGGTGTCTTTGCCCAAGGGCACATCTACGCTCTCTAAGGGAAAGAGAGGAATAAGCTCTGCCCTCTCGTGCAAGCATCTCAGCCTTGCCCCCAAGCCTAAGGTAATAAAGCCTCCTTCAAAAACGCCATCCATCAAAACATCCGCCACTAAGGCGGTACCCGCGCTTACCAGAAGGCAAGTGTCTGCGTAAAACTCCAAGGCACCGTATAGGTTCAAGAGCCTGTCTATGCCCACCTTTTCCTTTCCCTCAAAGGCAGTTTTTATGGGAACATCCTCCGGTTTAAAGAGGAAGGCCTTGGCTATTTGATTTTGGACGGAGGGTTTTACGCAGGATGCGAGGATGTTCTCATATCGCTTTGCAAGCTCCCCGAGCTCTTGGTGGGAAAACTTGCCAAGATAGACAAGCTCCCTTCCATCAAAGACGCAAGCGTCTACGCTTGTGTTTCCCACATCAAGGGTTAGCCACTTCATCCCACAGTTCCAGCAAAATCTCATTGATCAAAAGCCAACCTCTTTTGGAAAGCTTCACTCTATCACCTTCCTCCAAAAAGAACTCCCTTATATGGTCTGGAATGTTTGGTAGCACCTCTTTGGGAACGCCATCCCTTGTCCGCAGAGCTACGAAAAGATAGTCCTTTAAAAGCTCCTCTCCTTCAAGGCTCTCCTCCATTTCTATGGGTTTTTCCCCTTGCAGGACTGCCCTCCTGTATTTTTCCAAGTTCCTGTAGTTTCCAAACCTCTTTTTGTTTATAAAACTCCAAGCGGAAACGCCAAGCCCCAAAAATTCTTTGTGGCTCCAATACAGGAGGTTGTGGGCACATCTGTAGCCCTCTTTGGCAAAGTTGCTTATTTCATAGTGTTCAAAACCCATTGAACTTAACTCTTCTGAGAGAAACAAAAACATCTCCTCTATTTGCTCATCAGAGGGAAGTTTTAGCTCACCTTTTTGCCAGAGGTGTCCAAAGAGGGTGTCTTCGTAGGGTGTCAACAAATAGGCAGACAGGTGGGTTATAGGTAGGTCTTTTATAACTTTCAGCTCCTCACGTAGGTCTTGGAGGGTCTGCCCCGGTAGCCCGTAAATTAAGTCAATGCTCAGGTTTTCATAGCCTGCGGACTTTGCCTCAAGGATAGCCCTTATGCCTTCTTTGGGCGAATGCCATCTTCCCAAAAACCGCAGGTTTTTCTCCAAAAAGCTCTGAACTCCAAAGCTCAGTCTGTTTATTCCCAGTTCCAAAAGCTCTTCAAAGTCCCCCCTTTTGTAGCTTTCTGGGTTGCACTCCATGGTGATTTCTTTTACTCCTCTTGTGTCTAAGTCCTTGAAAAATTCCCTCCAAAGTTTGGTGGGATAAAGGGAAGGAGTGCCTCCTCCCAGGTATACAGTCTTTAGGTCAAAGGGCAGGTCTTTGGACAGCTCTAACTCCCTCTTTAAAAGCTCTAAGTACTCCTTGGACGGTTCGGAAACAAAGGATACGAAGTCGCAGTAAGGACACTTATTGGCACAGAATGGTATATGAATATAGAGCCCTTCAACCATTGGAGAACCTTATGGGTTTTTGTCTAAGCTCCTTTACTATGGAGAGGGCTGTGCCCACCATCAGACTAAAGGTCAGTGTGCTGGAACCACCATAGCTAACAAAGGGCAGTGGAATTCCCACCACGGGCATAAAGCCCATAGTCATGGCAAAATTCACAAAAACCTCAAAGATAAGAAAGGTGGAGAAAACTCCCAAGAACAGCACCTCTTCCTTTATGTCCGCCCTTGGAATGTAGCTTAAAAACCTCCAAGCCATCACAAAAAAGGCAGTTATTAGCAAAAAGCCCACAAAAAATCCCATCTCCTCTGCTATTACAGAAAATATAAAGTCTGTGTGCTTTTCCGGCAGGAAAAGCAGATGGGATTGGGTGCCCTTCAAAAAGCCTTTTCCCAAAAAACCGCCCGAGCCAATGGCAATAACCGACTGAATAAGCTGATAACCACTGCCCAGATAGTCCTCGTAAGGGTCAAGGACTGCCAGTATTCTCTTTTTTTGATAGTCCTTTAAAAAATGCCAAAGCAGAGGAGACAGGAGCAAAAGAAGGACAAAAAAGGCAATAAAGTATCTGAGCTTTAGCCCAAAGAAAAAGAGGGCAGAAAAGAGAATAAAAAAGTAAGTAATCGCAGTGCCAAGGTCTGGTTGCTTTAGCACCAAGGCGGAAGGGATCAAAAAGGTAAGAAGAAGGATAAGAAATTCCCTGCTTTTTAGGGAACTTATACGAGAAAGGGCATAGGCGCTTAAAAGCAAGAGGGAATACTTCATAAACTCGGAGGGTTGTATATGAATGGGCCCCAAATCTATCCACCTTTTGGCACCGTAGACGGTTTTTCCCACAAAGGGTACAAGGACAATAAGAAACAGATTAAGCCCATAAACAACGGGTGCATACTCCAAAAGGCTCCTAAAGTTAAACCTTGGAAGCAAAAGGATAATAAACCAGCCAAAAACTACGTAAAAGAGCTGTTTGAGAAACAACGTAGATGTTTGCCCCGAGTAGGTGGCACTATAAACACCCAAAAGTCCTACCAGCGAAATAAAAAGCATACAGAGGAGGATTATTGGATCTCTAGTATAGAATCTTTCCACAGTTTGGACACCTGACCCTTTCGCCCTTGATTAGTTTAGAGTATAGCATGGATGGCAGCTTAGTGCCACAGCTTGAGCATGTGCCCATGATGTCTGCCTTTACGATGGGAGGAAAGCCCACAGCCTGTTTAAGCTTTTCGTACTCTTGCACTATATCTTGGCTAAAACTTGCCCGGAGAAGTTCCAACTTCTCCATCTGCTGTTTTAACTCCCTTTCCACCTCTTCTCTTTCTTTGATCAAATCCTCCCTTTCTTCTTCCATTCTCTTTAACTTTTTGTTTTTTACTTTGTCCTGCAGTCGGTCCTCTATGGCTTTGCGTCTTTGCCTTAGCTCCCTCAGGGTTTGCTCACCCTTTATTATGCAGTCTTCGTTTTTTGCCTTCTCCCTCAAGAGGGCTTTGTATTCCTCTACCTTTTTGACGAATCTTGCCTTCTCTTGGCATCTCTTTAAATTTTCTTTGCACCTTCTGACCTTCTGGTCTTCCTCCCTTATGGCTTCAATGACCTGGTTCAATTCCGCTATTAGGATTGCCTGTTCTTCTAAGATTTCGTTTATGCCTTGGTCCAGCTCCTTTATTCTCTTTTTTAGCCTTTCAAGGTATCTTTCCCTTTTGAAGACTTCCTCTTCCTGCTCTTGGAGTTGAAGGAAGGCACTAAAGTCTTCTTCTTTCATGGGAGCACTTCCGCCAACACCTGACTACAACGCTTGCAAACTTCCCCTTCAAACTCTTCTTCCCTGTAGTAAAGCCAGCATCTTGGACACTTTTTGCCCTCCACACGCTTGGCACCCACCCACAAATCTTGGAAGCTCTCGGAGGGCAGGCGCTGACTTCCACCCTCTTTGAGAGATACCTTACTGACCGTAAAGAGATACTTTAGGTCCTCTTCATACTTTTTGAGGACCTTTAAGACTTCTTCGCTGCCCCAGATGTAAACTTCCGCCTCGTAGGGATGGTTGACTTCCTTTTCCTTTCTGCAGAGCTCCACCGCAGACATCACATCATCCCTCACCTTCAGTATGATCTCGTAATCCTTCAAGATCTCTTGGTCCTTTAACCCTTCCTTTGGCGTTGGGATAGTGTGCAAAAAGACGCTTTCTGGCAAGGATGGGTCAATCTTTCTTAGGTGTTCCCAAACCTCCTCCGCTGTAAAGCTCAAAAAGGGTGCGATCAAAAGGGTGATAGCCTTTGCCATTTCAAAGAGGACCGTTTGGGCAGACCTCCTCTCCCAAGAATTGCTCGCATACACATAAAGCCTGTCCTTTAGCACATCCAAATAAAAGGCGGACAGCTCCACCGCACAGAAATTTCTAATCAGGTGCAAAACTCGGTGGAAGGTATAGCTCTCGTAAAAGTTCAAAGACTGCTCTATTATCCCCTGCAGGTAAGAGATTGCCCATCTATCCAGGTGATGAAGTTCCTTGAAGGGCACCGCCTTTGAGGGTTCAAAGTCGTAGAGGTTCCCGAGGAAAAACCGTAATGTGTTTCTTATTTTTTTGTAGTCCTCCGTTAGTCTTTGTAGGATACCCTTGCTTAGCCTTACATCCTCGGAGTAATCCTCAGAGGCTACCCACAGCCTGAGTATGTCTGCACCGTATTGCTCTATTACTTCCTGCGGTGCGATCACATTGCCCAAGGACTTTGACATTTTTCTGCCCTGCTCATCCACTGTAAAGCCATGGGTCAGAACAGCCTTGTATGGTGCGGAGCCATAGGATGCGCACGATTCCAAAAGGGAAGCCTGAAACCAGCCCCTGTGTTGGTCGGAGCCCTCCAGATAAAGGTCCGCCTTTTCTATACCCCTAGGTCTCAGCACAAAGGCGTGAGAAGAGCCAGAGTCAAACCAAACATCCAATATATCTTCCTCTTTTACAAACTCCTCCGAACCACACTTGGGACACTTATAGCCCTCAGGAAGGAGCTCTTTAGCACTGAGTTCAAACCAAAGGTCTGCACCATCAGGATGATTTTCTACCAACTGGGCAACTCTTTCAAAGACATCCTCCTCAGCCACCACATGCCCGCAGTTCTTGCAATAGAAGACCGTAATGGGAACACCCCAGTATCTTTGCCTTGATATGCACCAATCGGGTCTGTTTTCCACCATAGACCTTATGCGGTTTGCCCCAGAGGCTGGAAACCATTGGACCTTGTCTATCTCCTCCAAGGCAAGCTCCCTTAGACTTTTGCCGTTGACAGAAGCAGACATGGATATGAACCACTGAGGGGTAGCCCTAAAGATCACTGGGTTTTTACACCTCCAGCAGTGTGGATAAGAGTGGATGTATTTTTCTTCGTGCAGTAGCAGGTTCCTTGCCTTTAGGTCTTCTATGATAAGTGGGTTTGCGGAAAATACTCTAACACCGATCAAAAACTCCGGTGCGGGCGGAATGAATTTCCCTTCATCATCCACAGGTGCAAAGGGCTCCAAGCCATACCTTAGACCCACTATGTAGTCCTCTCTACCGTGTCCCGGTGCCATATGCACCAACCCAGTGCCAGCGGTAAGTTCCACAAACTCAGAAGGATAAACCTTCCCAATTCTCTCTCCGTAAGGTGTGTAATACTCCAAGCCCACCAATTCTTTACCCAAAACCTCCTTAATCACCTCTCCCTCAAGATTTGCCTTTTTCTTTACCTCCTCAAGGAGTGCCTTGGCAAGGATGTAGGTTTCCTTTCCTACTTTATAAAAGACATACTCAAAGTCCTCTCCCACCATCACACCTAAGTTGGCGGGCAGGGTCCAAGGGGTAGTGGTCCATATGAGAAGGTAGGTGTTGTCTTGATCCTTGAGGGGAAACTTTACGTATATGCTTTGGCTTTCCTTTTCGTAGTATTCTACCTCCGCCTCCGCCTCGGCGGTTTTATCGTATATACACCAATAGACTGGCTTTTTGCTCTTTATTACCACACCCTTTTTAAAGAGTCTTCCCAGTTCCCTTATCTCCTGTGCCTGATATTTTGGGTCCATGGTTATGTAGGGCTTTTCCCAATCTCCCAAAACACCCAGCCTTATAAACTCCTCCTTTTGAATTTCCACAAACCGGCTTGCGTAATCCCTGCAGAGCTTTCTAAAGGCGGTCTTTGGCATATCCTCCTTTTTGAGCTTTTTTGCCTTCAGTTCCTTTTCCACCTGCTGTTCTATGGGCAAGCCGTGGCAGTCCCAACCGGGCACATAATCAACCTTGTAGCCCCTCAGAAGCTTATACTTTACGATGATATCCTTTAGGATTTTATTGAGGGCGTGTCCTATGTGAATATGCCCGTTGGCATAGGGCGGTCCATCGTGCAACACAAAAAGCCCTGCATCCTTTCTTGCAGTTTGCACCCTTTGATAGAGCCCTTCCCACTTCTTTAAAATTTGCGGTTCCCTTTTGGGAAGGTCCGCTTTCATAGGAAAGTCAGTTTTTGGAAGGTTCAGAGTATCTTTGTAGTCCATCATAGAGATATTATAAAGACTGTCCGCCATCTGCACTCCAGCATCTCGCTGGATTATTGGGATCACACATATAAGCCCCCAAATCCAAGGAGCCGTAGGCTAAATGCAGTGCGCCAGATACGGAAATGGTATCATTTACCTTATAGGCAAGGGCTGGTATAATTCTCATGAACTGTAAGGTGGTGTGCATGTTGAGAAAGTTGGGATCTTTATTTCTGTAGTCCACACCCATACCGGATACGCCAAAAGCTCCTATACCGACGGTGATCTTATCGTTTATTTGATGCACTATTCCCACTTCGGGAACCACGAACACCTTTGATTGGCTGGTGGCAGATGCGGGATAGCCCATGATATTACTCTTCGCCTTTACTTCGGGCATAAACAGAATTCCCCCAAAGCTCAGGTTAAAGCCCTTGTAGTAGCTCATCCATGCGGGGTTTCTGAAAATGCTGTCGGTGGGTCCTACGGGCATACCCACGCCTATGCCACCCATACCCCTTGAAGCAGGAGACACACCTATAAGGTTGTCTCCGTTGGTGGCAAAGGAAATGCCTACTGCACTTAGCAGTGCGGACGCCAAGATAACTTTTCTCATGACATCACCTCCCATTGGTTGATTGTGCGAATTTTACACCTTGATCATAGAAAATGCTTTAAAATTTGCTTATGGGAATATAAGCCCTTGCTATAGTTTGCCTTTTTCTTAAGATTGTTTAAAATGTATTTTAAGAAAGGGGGTTTTTGATGACACCGGCGGAGAGGGTACAAACTCAGGAAATAAGGCTTGTAGAAATACTCCACAAAGCATCTGTTTTAAAGGCATCGGACGTTCATATAACCGCAGGTTCAAAGCCGGTAGTTCGAATAGACGGAAAGATAACACCTTTGATGGAATATCCTATCCTGACTCCAGAAATGACGCAAAGACTGCTATACTCGGTTATGTCGGAAAAACACAGGAAGCAGTTGGAAGAAAAAGGACAGGTGGATTTTTCCTTTGGTGTGAAGGAAGTGGGCAGGTTCCGTGCTAACGTTTTCTTTCAGAGAGGTTCTGTAGCTGGGGCCTTTAGAAGGCTCCCCAACAAAATAATGACCATTGATGAGATAGGACTTCCCAGAAAGGTATTGGAGCTCTGTCATAGAAGTATGGGTCTAATTCTAGTCACTGGTCCCACTGGTTCTGGTAAAACCACAACTCTGGCTACTCTCATCAATTACATAAACGAAAACTTCCCTCATCACATAATAACCATAGAGGACCCAATAGAGTATGTGTTTCACCACAAAAAGAGTATAGTAAATCAGAGGGAGATAGGTGAGGATGTGGATAACTTTGCGGATGCTTTGAGAGCTGCACTTCGTGAAGACCCAGATGTGATCCTTGTGGGAGAGATGAGGGATTTGGAAACCATAGAAATAGCCCTAAGGGCAGCGGAAACGGGACACTTGGTCTTCGGAACTTTGCATACCAACACCGCGGTTTCAACCATCACCCGTATAATAGACGTTTTCCCTCCAAATCAACAGGAGCAAATTAGAATTCAGCTTTCCTTTGTTCTGCAAGGAGTTATTTCCCAAAGACTTGTACCAAAAGTAGGCGGAGGTAGGGTTCTCGCATATGAACTGCTTATTCCCAACACCGCCATTAGGAGTTTGATAAGGGAAAACAAACTGCAACAGGTATACTCCATCATGCAGAGCGGACAAGCAGAAACGGGTATGCAAACCATGAACCAATCCTTAGCCAGCCTTTACAGAAGCGGACTTATAACCCTGGAGGATGCATTCAGATATTCCCCAGACGTTAAAGAATTAGAAAGAATACTTGGTGTTAGGAGTCAAGTGTAATGCCGAAGTTTAGATACAAAGCAATAGATGAAACAGGGAACGTGATTGAACGGGAAGTGGTGTATCCAAGTGAAGAGGTCCTTGTTGGAGAACTTGCAAGAAGTGGTCTTTCCTTAGTGAGAATAGAGAGGATAGACGAAGAAGAAAAGGAGAAAAAATCCATAAAGATAACACTTCCCTTTGGTGGAGGTGTAAGCGACCAAGACATCTCCATTTTCTGCAGACAGCTTGGCACAATGATCAACGCAGGTCTCAGCGTGGTAGATGCTTTAGACATAATAGCGGAACAATTGCCAAATAGAAGGCTCTCAGAGGCGGCAAAGGATGTGTCTGCCAAGGTCAGAGAGGGTATGTCAATATCCTCTGCCATGCAAAGGCATCCAAGGGTTTTTCCGGAGTTTGTGGTAAATCTGGTAAAGGTTGGTGAAGAGACGGGTGGTTTGGATGCTTCACTGCTAAAGGCTGCGGAATATTACGAGAAGATCGCTATGATAAAGAGCAAGATAAAAAGCGCTTCTTTCTATCCCACCTTTGTGGTTGTGGTGGCTACTTTAATCGTTTCTGGTATTCTTTACTTTTTGGTTCCTACTTTTGCGCAGATATACGAAGGGTTGGGAGGGGAGTTGCCTTTGCCCACTCAGATGTTGATAGCAGCGTCAAACGCCCTGAGAAACAGTCTTCCAGCAATAATAGCCTTTATAGTGATTTTTTCTTGGATTTTTAGATATCTTTATAGAAATAACTACGCCTTCAGAAAGGCTATACACAAGCTTTCCCTCAGGGTGCCAAAGATGAATGATCTGGTGGTAAAGAGCACTATGGCAAAGTTTGCCAGAACAATGGCTACCCTCTTTTCCTCAGGTGTTGCCTTAGAGAGAGCCTTTGAAATAGCGGGACAAACGGCAGGTAATATCGTAATAAAAGAAGCTGTTGATCAAGCAAGAAAGGCAGTTATGGAAGGAGAGCCTATGTACAGAGCCCTTGACAAGACGGGTCTCTTCCCAAAGATTGTCATAGCTATGATTAGGGTGGGAGAGGATACAGGTAGGCTCGACGACATGTTAGAAACTATAGCAAGATTTTACGAAGATGAGTTTGACAAAACGGTTGATGGTCTTATAAAGCTTATAGAACCTATGCTGATTGTGTTCATAGGTGGCGTGGTGGGTCTCATACTCATAGCCCTTTACTTGCCCATATTCAAGCTTGGTGAGCTTATAAAGAGCTAAGTTGTGTATTCCGCATTGATTTTTATGTAATCGTAGGTTAGGTCCGAGGCGTAGTAGGTCCAGCTTTCCTTGCCTTCCCTTAGGTCTAAAGTGATTTCAATTTCTCTGTTTTCCTCCAAGTACTTTTTGGCAGACTCCACTGCCTTCGGATGGGGCTTTCCGTCATAGACAAGATGGTTCCCTATATAAACCCTCAGCTTAAACTGGTCTATAGGAAAGGGAGTAGAGCCAGCACTGGCGACTATTCTACCCCAGTTGGGGTCCCTTCCAAATATGGCAGTTTTAACCAGGTTTGAGGTGGCAATCTTCTCCGCTATGGTTTTAGCCTTTAGGCTTATGGATGCGTTTTTTACAACCACTTTGATGATCC
>WYEK01000070.1 GCA_009903855.1 Thermocrinis sp. | reverse complement strand
AAGGTGTTATAATTATAGATAGATGGGTGCGTAGCTCAATGGCAGAGCGGGCGGCTCATAACCGCCCGGTTGGGGGTTCGAGTCCTCCCGCACCCATTTTTAGCTTAAAAACCTTTTCAGAACATCCCCAAAAAAGACAAAAATGCCTATCCTCACCCCACGAGCTATCATACTTGCTATAAGAAAGGTAAGCGGGGGCATGTTGAAGATGCCCGCAAGCCAACAAACTAACTTATAGGGCTCTCCTAAAAGCACCGCAAAGAAGCCGTACCTATTGAAAAGGGCTTCCCCCTTTGTGTATAGCCTCTCTCCAAAGATCTTTCTTACAAAGCTTTCCCCCACAAGCTTTGCCAAAAAGAAGGCTACGAGGGCACCCAATAGGTTGCCAATAAAAGCCACAAAACCGGCGGTGTATGGGTTCAACTTAAAAAGTGGTGCGGCGGTTATGAAAGGATAAGGAGGTACAGGCTGGATTATAGACTCAGTGAAGGAAAGAACAAAGAGGGCGGTGTATCCGTGCTCCATAACGAAATCTTTCGCCCACTTTTTCAGCTCAGGAAAAAACTGCTCTATCAGATTTCTACCTCCATTCCGTCATAGGCACAGAGGGTTTTCACTCCCGTTTCCCTTTCCACCTCTAAGGCTATGTCTTGCAGGTGATGGTTCATAAGAATTTCATAGCCAAAGTGGGTGAGTATGGCAAGCTTCGGTTTTAGGTGAGCCAGTAACTTTTTTGCGTCTTGAACTGTAAGATGCTCTATATACTTAGTTTTTTTGTAAAGGGTGGTGTTTATGATCATTAAATCCAACCCTTTGGGATAAACCTCAAGCATGCGGTCCTCATAGAGGGCACAGGAAACATAAAGTATTCTCTCGTTGTAGAGTATGGCATAGGTCTCTGTATGATGATGTTTGTGCTTCATAACTGCCTTTATGCGGAGCCCATTGTAGTTGTATTCCTTGCCCTCCTCTAAGATAAACTCTCCCGCAAGCCTCTCTTTTCTTATAAAGGGAAGGACCACTCTGTTTTCTCCTTCAAGGGCAGACCTTGGTGCAAACAGAACCACTTCCCTTTTCTTTCCGCCGTCGGTAGCAGATTCAATGACAGAGTTTATATCCGCAGAGTGGTCCAAATGTACGTGGGACAGGACAACGCAGTTTATCTGCCTTGGGTCAAAGCCCATTTGGTGGAGATAAACAAAGGCGCCCGGTCCAGGGTCTGTATGAACCCAGAGGTTCGAAAGCTTTAACAAGAAGCCACCGGCCCTACGTAGATGTCTGAAAACGCTTGCCCTTCCGCCTGCGGTACCGAGGAATATAAGCCTATCACTCAAGTATTATAGACCCGCTGGGGCAGTCCTGGGCTACTTTCTGTAGCCTCTGGAGGGTATCCTCTTTGAAGGGCTTGATATAGACTATAGGCAAGCCATCTCCTCTGTTTGCAAAGACCTCCGGCACTTCTTCGTAGCAGAGACCGCAGGCGGTACAGGTATCTATATCAACTATTATGCTTCCTCTGTAATTATGGAGCCACTGGGACATTCGTCTGCGACCTCTTTTACCTCAGCCTCAAGCTCAGGGGGCACTACCATATATCCATCGGGTCCAGGAGAAACTACCTGCGCAATGCCATCACCCCTGTTTTTGTAAACCTCTGGAACCCTGTCGTAGCAAAGCTCACAGGCGGTGCAAGTGTCTGGGTCCACCTTTGTCTTTATAGCCATACCTTAACCTCCTAAAAGTTTTGAAGTGGAAAAATTATAGCACATTTAGAAAACAAACATGTTTTTTATCATCCTTTACCCAAAACCTCTGCTACAGTTTTTCCTATAAAGGCGGGATTTTCTATTACATGAACTCCTGCGTCCCTGAGAGCTGACATCTTAGCCTGGGCAGTACCCTTTCCACCAGTGATTATAGCACCAGCATGTCCCATTCTTCTACCCGGTGGTGCGGTTATACCGGCAATGTATGCAAAAACAGGCTTCTTTACGAACTGCTTTATATACTCTGCCGCTTCCTCTTCCGCAGTCCCACCTATCTCGCCTATCATGAGTATAGCCTCTGTCTCTGGGTCCTCGTTGAACATAGCAATCACATCCTTGTGGGATAGTCCATGTACAGGGTCTCCCCCTATACCCACCGCGGTGGATTGCCCAAGCCCATAGCGGGTAAGCTGATGGGATGCCTCATAGGTTAGCGTTCCACTTCTTGAAACGATCCCTATAGTGCCCCTCTTGAATATGTGCCCAGGCATTATGCCCACCTTTGCCTCTCCTGGGGTTATTACACCAGGACAGTTGGGACCTATAAGCTTTGCCTTTGGATAGTTCCTTAGCATATAGTGTTTCACTTTAAGCATGTCTCTTACAGGGATACCCTCAGTTATACAAACCACCAATTCTATGCCCGCATCTAAGGCTTCTACTATAGCATCCGCTGCAAAGGCCGGAGGTACAAAGATCAAAGAGCAATTGGCAGAGGTTTCTTTTACCGCCTCCTCTACCGTATTGAAGACGGGAATGTCCTCTACCTTTTGCCCACCTTTACCGGGGGTAACGCCCGCTACCACCTGAGTGCCATAAGCCTTACACTGGAGGGCATGGAAAGAGCCCTCTTTCCCTGTGATACCTTGCACCACTACCCTGGTGTTTTTATCCACCAAAATTGCCATAGGCCTCCTCCGAAAGTTTATGATAGAGGTTATATAATTCTAACACTTCTCCACAAAAAGGCGTTTTAAAAGCTCTAGATGATAATTTTTCTTCGCATATTTTAGAGTATGCGATTATAATTAATCCCGTTATATTACCAAAGGAGGTTGTGCTATGGAAGCCTCAAGGAGAGACCTTTTAGGCTTTGCAGTGGGAGGCTTGGGTGTCCTGGGGGCAATAGGCGTGCTATATCCTATAGTTAAGGTACTTTCTCCCAGCCAAGCTTCCCTGGCAGGAGCCAGAGTAGAGGTGGATGTTTCCCAAATTCCAGACCTTCAGGTCAGGGTCGTTTCTTGGAAGGGTAAACCTGTCTTTGTAGTCAAGCTACCGCAGGGCTTTCAGTGGAATGGCAAGAGGTTAAACGACCAAAATGCGAAACTCCTGCAAGGACAAGACGCCTACGCCCTTGTGGCAGTGTGCACCCATCTTGGTTGTGTACCCCTCTGGAAACCACAGGGAGAAGGAGAGTTTAACTATCCTGTGTTCCACTGCCCCTGTCATGGAGGGTTCTACTCACCATGGGGCGACAACATTGCAGGTCCTCCACCAAGACCACTGTACGTGCCCCCTCAAAAGAGGGAAGGCAACAAACTTATCATTGGAGAAGAAGGATTTGTAAAGGAATTAACTTAAGGAGGTTTGGCCATGATCGGAAGGATCGGAAGATGGTTTAACGAAAGAGCAAAGCTATCAGAACTATGGCAGTCCCAAATGGTAGATTACAAAGTTCCAAAAAATCTAACATTTCCTTACGCCTTTGGCGTAATGGCTTTGGTGGCTTTCCTCATTCAGATAATCTCTGGCATATTCTTGGTAATGTATTACCAACCCAACATCCACACTGCCTTCGATAGCGTTAACTACACTATAATGAAGGAAGTTCCCTTTATGTGGCTAATTAGGCATGTACATGCAGCAGGTGCTAACTTCTTCCTCGCCATAGTTTACCTTCACATATTCACTGGAATATACTACAACGCATACAAAAAACCTAGGGAACTAACCTGGATTGTGGGCTTTTTCATATACTTTGTCCTTCTTATGACCGCCCTATCCGGTTATCTCCTGCCTTGGGGACAGCTCTCCTACTGGGGAATGGTGGTTACCACTGAGATACCCACCTCCATAGACAGCGCCCCCATCATAGGCAAGCTGAAGATCGGAGAAACCATATCCGTATGGATGAAGGGTGGTTATGAACTGGGGCAGATAACCCTTGGAAGGTTCTTTGGGCTTCACATATGGCTATTGCCTCTAATTCTTTTGGGTCTTGTGGGCTTTCACTTCTACCTTATCAGGGCACATGGCATAACCTCACCAGATGGCAGGGAGATAGATAAGAAGAAGGAGGGTGTTCCCTTCCATCCTTACATAACCCTTAAGGAAGGTGCCTACTTGATGGGATACTTGGCAGTGTTCTTCTTCTTTGTGTTCTTCTACATGAAACACTTCTTGCCCGCAGATAACTACGACCCAGCCAATCCCTTCAAGACACCCGCCCACATAGCACCCGAGTGGTATCTTTTGGCTTTTTA
>WYEK01000016.1 GCA_009903855.1 Thermocrinis sp. | reverse complement strand
AAAAATTAAAAAAATATGTCGGGTGAGAAATTACCCTCATATTTGAGACTTCCTGAAGAAGCTATAGCCTATAGCGTAGCCATAAAGGTAAGCAAGTAAGGTTATTCCTTTTCTCCACCTGCCTTATACCCTTTTGTTCCTTGCTTCTGCAAACCTCTACATACTCACAACCCCTGTATCCCCTATCTCCCATAAGCCCAAAACTATCCACTAAACTGTAGGTCAGAGACTTTTGGAGGTCTGCCTGCCCTTTTCTTTTCCTGATCAACTCCAAGGTAGAAGGTCAGAGACTGTAGGATCATTTGGTATAAACTATAGAGGCGGTTTTTCATGTTAGTACCTCCTTGCCAAGGTTTTTTTCTCAAAAGGTCCTTAGCTTTATTGAATTTCTTACCCGACGTGTGTGTTTTTGGTATAATAATAAAAAATAAACCGCACCTTTTCCGGTTGGGTTGCCCGTAAGGGTGATGGAAAAGGGTGGCAAAACCCAAGGAGGTGTAGCATGAGTGTAGCAACTATGAATGAACTTTTGGAGGCAGGTGTCCACTTTGGACACAGCAGGGGTAGATGGAACCCCAAGATGGCTCCCTTCTTGTATGGAGTAAGGCAGGGGATCCATATAATAGACCTAAACAAGACCCTTGTCTATCTTAGACAAGCTTATCACTTTGTGGCAGACAGCGTAGCCCAGGGAGCTGAGGTACTCTTTGTGGGCACAAAAAAGCAAGCAAAGGACATAATAAAGGAAGAAGCAGAAAGATGTGGAGCCCACTATGTCAACGAAAGGTGGGTAGGTGGCCTGCTGACCAATTTTGCAACTGTCCGCAAAAGTATCCTTAAGTTGCAAACCCTTGAAAGAATGGAGGCTGAAGGCGTCTTTGATGTTCTGCCCAAGAAAGAGGTTAAGGCTCTGCGGAAGAAGATGGAGAGGCTACGCAAGTTGTATGGTGGCATAATTAACATGAAAAGGCTGCCAGACATCATTTGGGTGGTAGATACGGTAAGGGAACACATAGCAGTTCAGGAGGCAAAGAAGCTGGGTATAACTGTGGTAGCCATAGCAGACTCTAACTGCGACCCTGATGTTATAGATTACCCGATTCCCGGCAACGACGATGCCATAAAGTCTATAAAGCTTCTAACATCAAAGATAGCGGACGCAGTCCTTGAAGGAAAGACAAGAAGGGAGTCCCTGGGTGAAGAGGCAATAGAAGTTGCCAAGAAGAGGGTAATCACCATAGCGGAGGAAGAGAAAGCCCTCTTTGAAAGGGCTATGGAGATGTCTGAGAAGTATGAATACATAGACAAGGGTGCTGAGGAGCTTGAGTGATGCAGGAGGAAGAAAGGCTTCCTGAAGAAACACTAGGCGAGAAGCCTACTGAAGAGAAGGTTTTAGAGCAATTGGAGGAAGAAGAAAAGAGGCTCAAGGAGTTAGAGGAAAAGCTAACCAAACTTGAAAACATAGCCAGGGTTGCAAACCAGAGACTTGTGGAGCTTCAGAGGGAGTATGAGCTTCTCAAGGAGAGATACAGGAGGGATATAGAGGAATTCAGGAGATACGGGCACGACCGGTTTGCTTTGGATGTTTTGGAGGTCTTGGACAACCTGGAAAGGGCTCTCGAGAGCAAAGCGGAAAGCGTCCAAGCGTTAAGAGAGGGGATTGAGTTAATATACAGGCAGTTTTTAAGCGTGTTAGAGAAGCACGGCATAAGGGCTATAGAGTTAGAGGGCAAAGAATTTGATCCAAACTTGGCAGAAGCAGTGGATAGAGAGCTCTCCTTTGACTATCCTCCTAATACCGTTCTGAGGACATTAAGGAAGGGCTATTACCTTCACGATAGGGTCCTGAGACCTGCAAGAGTTGTAGTTTCTTACTCGGAGGAAGAAATAACTTAAAATAAATTTTGGAGGTGTTATCATGATCCTACATCCGCTCTTTTCCTATCCCACCATCTTGTTAGCTATTGTGGTGTTCTCTATGTACATTTTGAGCTTTCTTTTTGGGAGAGATGACCTTCGTAGGTATGCCTTATATGGACACGCCCTCCTTTCTGTCCTTTTGGTTTTTACAGTGATCTTTGGTTTTAAAGCGGCAAGCAATCCGTTGGTGGTTTCAAAAATGCCCTTTCTGTGGGGCTTCCCTCATAAATTGAACGGTTTGTTTTTGACTGTTTTTTCTTTACTGAGCTTTATATACTTCTGGCTTAAGACTGAAAGTTCTAAAAAAGTGGGCATACTTTTAGCCCTCTTTGGACTGCTTATCGTTCTCTTTCAGTTTATAACAGGTTGGATGCTAAGGTTGGTCTTCTTCTCCTAATATTTGGAATAGTTTTAATTTTGACGTCTCGCCTGCTACAAGTTTTATTCTGTCCTTCTTAACTCCAAAATATATTGAAAGTAGCTCCACGATTCTTGCGTTTGCTCTACCTTTTTCTGGGGCCTCTTTTACAGCTACTTCGTAAAAGTCCTCTCCGAGCTTTTTTACATACTCTTCTTTTGACCTGGGCTTAGCTTTAACCTTTATTAACATTTTTTTTGTAAGCTTGAAGTGTGTTCAAAAGTAGGGCAGTTACAGTCATGGGTCCCACACCACCCGGTACGGGCGTTATGGCGGAAGCCCTTTCTTTCACCTCTTCAAAACATACATCTCCCAAAATTTTGTCTCCTACTTTAGTTATTCCCACATCTATAACTATTGCACCTTCTTTTACCATATCCCCCCTTATCAGATGGGGTACCCCAGTAGCGGAGATTAGCACGTCCGCCTGGGTGGTGTATTTTTTTATGTCTTTAGTGTGAATGTGGCATACGCTAACAGTAGCATCCCTCCAAAGCATGAGGGCACTAAGAGGTCTTCCCACAATAAATCCTGCCCCCACTATAACCACATCCTTGCCCTTTAGGTCTATTTGATAGTGTTTGAGCAAAAGGTCTATGCCCAAGGGTGTGCATGGAATAAAACCACCCTCTAACCTGCCTAAGAGCCTTCCCATATTCTCCGGATGAAAGCCATCCACATCCTTCCTTGGAGATATGGCCAATATCACCTCCTGCATGGGTATGTGGGGTGGAAGGGGTAGCTGGACAAGTATTCCATCCACGTCTTCCCTTGCGTTCAGTTCTGCGATAAGCTCCAAAAGCTCCTCCAGTTTGGTGTTGTATGGAAGATGGTAAAAGAGAGATTTTATACCCACCTTTTCGCAGGCTTTCCTCTTGTTTCCCACATAGACCAAACTGGGTGGGTCGTCCCCCACCAATATAACCGCCAAGGAGGGTTCCCTGTAGCCCCTCTGAAGGTAATACTCTACTTCCTTTTTTATGTTCTCCCTAATTTTCTCAGAGACTTCTCTGCCGTCTAATATTATCGCTGAAGTTTCCATTTTGTGCCCGCCGGTGTATCCTCCAAAATAACTCCAAGCTTACCCAACTCCTCCCTTATGTAATCGGATATATCATAATGCTTTGCTTTTCTTGCCATATCCCTAACATTGACCAAGAGCTCCAACAACTTTTCATCTACCTTTAGTTCTTCAGAGCCTTTCTTCTCCCTCTTTTCCCTAACGCACTCATCTTGCTTTAGATCCTCCAGTATGCCAAAGATACCGGTTGTGTGCTTTAAAAGGGAGTTCACCGCATATTCATAGGCGGAGAGCTCATTAGACTTTATACTCTTTCTCTCAAAGGCGGTTTTCTTCATTTTGTTTAGCTCAGAGACTAGACCAAAGAGATGGGAAAGGCTGGCGGGGGTGTTAAAGTCTTGGCTCAGCTCCTCAAAGAACTTCTCTTCCACTTCCTTTACCTTTTCAAAGAGGGGATGGGTTCCAGAACTCTCTTCTATGGGTAAGTTTTTCAAAAGCTCCAGGTCTGTTATAGCACTTCTTAGCCTTTCGTAAGCCTTCTTTGTCTCCTCCATTTTTTCCCAAGAGAAGTCCAAGGGACTTCTGTAGTGGGTAAATAAAACCAAGAGCCTTAACACATCTGGATGGTATTTGGAATAGACCTCCTTTAGGGTGATGTAGTTTCCCAAAGATTTAGACATTTTTTGTCCACCCACCGTAACCAGTCCGTTGTGCATCCAATATCGGGCAAAGGGCTTTCCAGTGCAGGCTTCCGCCTGGGCTATTTCGTTTTCATGGTGGGGGAAGACCAAATCAAGTCCTCCTGCGTGGATATCAATGGTCTCCCCCAAGTGCTTGAAGATCATTGCTACACATTCGGTATGCCACCCTGGTCTTCCGGGACCCCACGGAGAATCCCACGCAGGTTCTCCAGCCTTGGCAGACTTCCACAGGGCAAAGTCTAATGGGTTTCTTTTCTTCTCGGAAGGCTCCACTCTTGCGCC
>WYEK01000102.1 GCA_009903855.1 Thermocrinis sp. | reverse complement strand
AGCTTTAGAGCCCTTGATGCATCCTTTACCTTTGACTGGTCTTTCCACAGGATCGCCGCACAGCCCTCGGGGGATATAACCGAGTATATGGAATTTTGAAGCATCAGAACCACGTTTGCCACCCCCAGAGCCAAGGCACCGCCAGACCCACCCTCTCCTATAACCACTGCAATTACCGGCACCTTAAGGTATCCAAAGGTGTATAGACTTTCTGCTATTGCCTCAGACTGCCCCCTCTCCTCAGCCCCTATGCCTGGGTAAGCTCCGGGTGTATCCACAAAGGTTATCACCGGCAGGCAGTAGTGTTCTGCCAGCTTTGCCACCCTTATTGCCTTTCGGTAGCCCTCCGGGTGGGGCATGCCAAAGTTTCTCTCCATCTTTTCTTTGGTAGTTCTGCCCTTTTCGTGGCCTATGATGGCAACGGGCAAGTCATCCAAATAACCAAAGCCTGCAACTATAGCCTTATCGTCTCCAAACCTCCTGTCTCCGTGAAGTTCTACAAAGTCCTTAAAGATCAGTCCTATGTAGTCTATGGTGTGGGGTCTTTGGGGATGCCTTGCCAACTGCACCCTTTCCCAAGGGTCAAGCTTGGAGTATATCTCCTTTGCCTTTTTCCTAAACTCCCTCTGCAATCTTCTGAGTTCCTTTTCCTTTTCCTTCTCTCCCAGCTGATACAGCCTTTTTAACTGATTTATCTTTTGGTGGAGCTCTGCCAGTTCCTTTTCAAAGTCCAAGAACATCAGAAAGATTATAAAACTTCCAGTAGAAGATCCAAATAGACCGCACCACCCACCGCCTTGGAACTAAGAAACAACTCATCATACCGCCCACCCCCCGCAATGGGATAGCCAACCTCTGGATGAAAGACTTCAAAAACTACGCCCGTGTAATATTCTTGAAGCCTGACCTCCGAAAGATCATAAAGCACCTTTACACCTGCTTCTCGGAGAAGGCTTCCAAGATGCCTTAACTCTTCGCACTGGGAAGAATATTCCTTAAACCTCTCAGAAAACTCTTCAAGGACCTCCTCCCCGCCGTAGGCCCTTAGAAGGTGGTATAATGGATCTTCTTCTTTTAGTCCGTAGAAGTTCTTCTTTCTTAGCCTTTCTTTGGCATTTTCGTCTTTGCATAGTCCTTTAACTATCTGGGTGTGTCCTAAGATCACCGAAAGTCCTTCCAGACCCATAGCCTTTAAATACTCCACCAGCCTTTTTATTACTTCATACTCCCCTTCCGGAAAGGGCACTCCTATGAGCTCTATGCCCATCTGGAACCTTTCCATCTCCTTTGGAGAAAAGACCGGACCCCAATAGAAAACCCGCAGAGGCAGTTGAACCTCCCGCAGGCTGTTTAAAAATCTCATAAGGCTCACCGTCCAATCGGACCTGAGGGCAAGTATATTACCGTCTGTTTGTGTGCCAATCAAAAAGGGAGAAAGTCCCCAACTTTTTGGCGAATAGACCTCCAAGGTGGGGAGCTGGACAAACTGATAGTCCTCAAAGAGCTCGCATGCCAAAAGAAAGGATTTTTTCAGCTTTTGGGCATCCTCAAAGTTAAAAAATCTTTCACCCTCTGGAATCTGACGTGCCATCTGCTAAAATTATAAGGGATGCTTAAAGGGCTAACAAAAGAAGAGAAGAGAGTTATCTTTGGCATATCCTTTGCGGTGGCTGTACGAATGTTGGGACTCTTTTTGCTATTGCCAGTTCTTTCGCCCTACCTGAAAACCCTTGAGGGTGCCACTCCCTTTCTGATAGGGCTCGCCATAGGCGTGTATGGCTTTTCTCAAGCCTTTCTGCAGATTCCCTTTGGTTATCTATCGGATAAGCTGGGGAGAAAGCCTGTAATAATCTTTGGGATGGCAACCTACATAATGGGCAGTTTGATGGGGGGAATGGCGAAGAATATTTGGTTTATGGTTTTGGCAAGGTTCATTCAGGGTTTTGGTGCGGTATCCTCCGCCATGACTGCCCTCTCTGCGGACCTAACAAGGGAGGAGGTCCGAACCAGAGCTTTTGCCTTCATAGGTGCGTCCATAAGCTTGGTCTTTACCCTCAGCATTGTGTTTGCTCCCATCATAGCGGGCACCTTGGGAGTGCCCTTTATCTTTTACCTTACAGCCCTCCTTAGCCTTTTGGCTACCCTGTATGTTGCCCTTTTTATACCCGAGCCCAAAAACCAGCACAGGGAAATAGAGCCCACCCTTAGGAACTTTTCCCTTGTTTTAAAGGATAAAAACCAAGCCTTTTTGAACCTTTCTATAGCCCTATTGCATGCCTTTTTGGTGGTGGTTTTTACGGTGGTGCCCTATCAGTTAGTTTATGAATACCAATTTCCAAAGGTTGAGCATTGGAAGGTTTATCTACCAGCCCTTTTGCTTTCTTTAGCCCTTATGGTGCCCTCCATAGTTTATGCAGAAAAGAAGAAAAAGTTCCAAGAGGTGTTCTTGTTGGGTGTTCTGCTCATAGCCTTGGGGTTTCTGCTTTCTTTTCTTAAAAACTCCTTTTTTACCTTGGTCCTTTTGGTTTTCTTATTTTTGGTAGGCTTTCATCTTTTGGAGCCCATTATTCCCTCTTTACTGACACGGCTTACCCACAGGGATATACGGGGGCTTTCCCTTGGCTTTTTTAACACCACCCAGTTTGTGGGTGCCTTTTTGGGCGGGCTTTGGGGCGGTTTTGTTTTAAAGCATGGGCTCGTTTACATGACCACCTTGGGCTTTCTCTTTTCTCTCCTTTGGCTTTTTGTAGCCTACCTTTGGTTTAAAAGGTTGTAAAATATTTCTGTGAGGTTTTTTATTCTTGCCTCCCAGTCTAAAAGGAGGGTGGAGATTCTCAAAATGCTCGGCTACCACTTCTTTGTGGTGCCCTCTTTGGCGCGGGAGCGCAACGAGGGAGAACCGCTGATAGTTGCCAGAAGGAACGCCTACGATAAAGCCCTTAAGGTTTGGAAGGAGTACAAGTTTGCCACCGTCTTGGGGGCAGACACGGTGGTGGTTTTGGGCAAAAAGCTTCTGGGAAAGCCAAGGGACGAAGAGCACGCAAAGGCTATGCTTTTGAACCTTTCTGGCAAGTGGCACAAAGTGATCACCGCGGTAGCCATAATATCCCCCAAGGGAAGGGTGCTTTTCCACGACACCGCTTGGGTTAAATTTAGAAACATTGATGAAGGAGAGATAGATGAATACATTAAAACAGGGGAACCAATGGATAAAGCTGGAGCCTATGCGGTGCAGGGGTATGGTGCCAAGTTTGTGGAAAAGATCCGAGGAGACTTCTACACGGTCATGGGCCTTCCTGTGGTTAAAACGGACCTTTTCCTTAGGCGTCTTCTTGATTAGCCTGAGCTCCTGTGCGTGGGTTTCGGTTGGGGTAGGTACAGATGGCTCTGATGTAAACATTGGAGTAGGTACCCAAATACAGATTCAACATAGGAGGTAAGAGATGAAGGAGTGCATCTTTTGCAAGATCATAAGCAAAGAAGTTCCCTCAAAGGGTGTTTATGAAGATGAGTTGGTTTATGCCTTTCATGACATTAATCCCGTTGCACCCGTCCACATACTGATAGTTCCCAAAAAGCACATCTTTGGTGTTCAGACCTTAGAACCCGAGGACGAGCCCATAGTGGGACATATGTTCTACGTGGCAAGAAGGCTCGGAGAGGAGCTTGGTTTGATAAGAGGAGAGGACCTAAAGGGTGGCTACAGGTTGGTGTTCAATGTGGGTGAGGATGCGGGTCAGAGCGTCTTTCATCTGCACCTGCACCTCATAGGGGGCAGGAAGATGGCTTGGCCGCCGGGCTGATGTCTTCCCAACTCTACCAGTTTTTACTCAAAAAGGGCTTAGAGCCAAGAAAGGCGCAAGAAGAGTTTTTCAGCATAGTGCATAAAACCATAGAGGAGGGTTCTATAAGCATAGTCCAGGCTCCCACGGGCACCGGCAAAACCTACGGCTACCTTATACCCATAATAGAAAGGGGCGAAAAAGCCATCATATCCACTGGCACAAAGCTCTTGCAAGAGCAACTGAGAAAGGACATTGAAACCCTCAGGAGCTACTACTTTTACCTCACTGGGGAGGATGTGGATTATTTGGTGCTCAAGGGCAAATCCAACTATCTTTGTCTGGATCGGCTAAAGGCTATGCCCTCTGACCAAGTGCCTGCAGAACTTGAGGACCTATTAGACAGCCAATGGGACGGAGATGTGGAGTTTGCACGGGTGGACCCTGAGTTTTGGTCTAAGGTGTGCGTGGATGATGACTACTGCACGCCTCACTACAGAAGCATATGCAAACATAGGGATGAGTGCTACTATTGGGCAAAGCTCAAAAGAAGGGAAAAGAAGGCAAGGATTCTTATCATCAACCACGCCCTGTTGGCTTTAAAGGACTTTGAGGACCCACAGG
>WYEK01000006.1 GCA_009903855.1 Thermocrinis sp. | reverse complement strand
CGTCTGCCTTCATTGCGGGCGTTAGCCGGGTCTTTAGGGTGGGTGGTGCTCAGGCGGTTGCGGCATTGGCTTATGGAACCGAGCGGGTACCAAAGGTGGATAAAATAGTAGGACCGGGTAACATATACGTAGCCCTCGCAAAAAAACTGCTCTTTGGAGTGGTAGACATTGACATGATCGCCGGACCCTCTGAGGTTCTTGTGATCTCCGATGGCTCCGTAGATCCCAGTTGGGTGGCTTGGGATCTGCTTTCTCAGGCGGAGCACGATGAACTTGCGGGTGCTTTTCTGATCACCACAGACCCAAAGCACGCCCAAGAGGTTAAGCTAAAACTGGAAGAGATCCTTGATAACTTTCCCCGAAAGGACATAGCCCAAAAATCCCTTGAGCGGTTTGGCACCATATTTTTGGTGGAGGACTTGGAGCAGGCTTGTGAAGTTGCCAACTACATAGCACCGGAGCACTTGGAGTTGATGGTGGAAGAGCCCTTTGCCCTCCTACCCAAGATTAAACACGCGGGCGCAGTATTCGTGGGCAAATACACTACAGAACCTTTGGGAGATTATCTCCTTGGACCAAATCATACACTGCCCACAGGGCGTACTGCTAGGTTTTTCTCGCCCCTTGGAGTTTATGACTTTCTGAAAAGGAGCTCTTTGATGTATGTGTCAAAGGAAGGTTTTGAAAGGGTGGCGGAGTATGCCCAATACATAGCAAAGGCGGAGGGACTCATAGCCCACTATGGGGCAGTAGAGGTTAGGAGGAAGCAATGAAGAAGCTCGCCCTGTTGTTGGCTTTTGGTTTTGTCTTATCCTGTGCACCTTTGCTATGCAAACCGGATCAAGCCCTCCTCCTTAACCATTTGGAAGACCGAGCGCCAGAAAAATACACAAGCCAACTCCTTATATCCTACGGTGTTTTAAAGGTGCCCGTAAAGGTGGAAAAGGACAAAGATAAATACAGGGTGGAATCTACGAGGTTTGGAGGGTTTAGCTTTGACAAAAAGGGTCTGTGTTTGAACGGTGTATGCATTGACCTACCATTCAGTATAGACGGCATCATCTTTGGAAGAATGCTAACGGGTGAGGAAAAGCCCAGTTGCACCTCTGAGGGGTTAGTGTTGAGTAGGGATACGGATGCTTACTTGGTTAAGCACTACTTTGTGGATAACCAACTTGCCAAGGTGGAGGTTCTTGACAAGAAAAAGGATAAACTGATAACCCTTACCTACGGACAGAAGGCACCCGAGGGTTACTACAGAAGGGTCAAAGTAGATTGGGAAGATTTTACCTTTACTGTAAACGTGGAGGAGGTTAAGTTCTAATGTTCCCTGTGCTCTTTGAATTTTTTGGTATAAAGATATACACCTACGGAGTTTTGGTTGCCCTTGGTGTTTTTGTGGGCTACTTTTTGCTTTTGAGACTTGGCAAAAAAGAGGGCTTAAATACAACCCATTTAGAAAATGCCCTACTCATTACACTGTTTTTTGGTATAGCTTTCGCAAGGATCGCCTATATCTTGGAACATCCGGAGCAGGTAAGGAAAATATTTGACATACTTGCCATATGGCAAGGGGGGCTTACCTTCTTTGGTGGTCTGATTGGTGGTCTTTTGGGTGCCCTCTTTAGCATACACAGATACAAACTGCCCCTTTGGAAGACCGCAGACCTCAGCGCCATAGCCATAGCCATAGCCCACAGCATAGGGAGACTTGGATGCACCGCCGCGGGATGCTGTTATGGAAAACCCTTCCTTGCGGAAGACGTTACACCCGGCATACATCTTTCAAGCAAGTTCCCCTTTTTCTATGTAGTGTTTCCGGAGGGTGCTGTGGCACCTCCCTATATGCCCCTCTATCCCACACAGCTTATGGAGTTTTTCGGGCTGTTGATGATCTTTTTTGTTCTGCTTTTCTTTTACAGGAGAAAACCCTTTGATGGTGCGGTTTTTAGCCTTTACCTTCTTCTTTACGGTGCCCTCAGGTTCTTTTTGGAGTTTTACAGGGGCGTTACTCCACCCATAGAACCCATAGGGCTAACATGGAATCAAATTGTATCTCTTCTTATGGTTTTGTCTTCCTTTGCCTTGATGTTTGTTTTGAGACATGAGGGAAAGGTTAAAAAGACTTGAGCAGTTGTTAACGGACCCTTTTAAACCGGAGGAGGTGTTAAAGGAGTTGGAGGAGCTCCTAAAGGAAATTCCTCAGATGAAGAGGGAGGAGCTCTTGGAGTTGGAGGAGGAAATAACAAAGATAAAGGGGATTTTGGAAAGAAACTTTCACATCGCCTTAGGCTGGCTGGAAGAACTTCCCCAAAAGATTAAGTTTGAACGAAAGATATGAGGCTTTTGATCCTTCTTTTGAGCCTTTCCTTTGCCTTTTCCCTTGAGCTTTTCCCTCAGATGGCAAACCTGAGGAGCTTCCCCCGTCAGTTGGAAGGAGAAAGGCTCAAGGCTTGGCTTTTGGAGGACGGCTATCCAAAAACCAAGCTTTACTTGGGCGATGTGCTATTAACGGAAGGGTTTATGAAAAAACTCCTTGAAAATGCTAATTTAGACGCAGTGCCACAGCAGGTGGATGTAAGATATGGCATAACCCTAAGGAAAACAGACCTAAAGCTCCTTCCCACAAGTTTGGCGGTCCATAAGGGAAACCCGGAGATAGATTACAATCAGTACACCGCCCTTGACCCTCTTACCCCTTTGGCAGTGCTCCATCGGTCCAAGGATGGAAGATGGCTCTATGTTCAAAGTCCTATAATGAGAGGATGGCTCAAAGCTGAGGACGTGAGAGAGTTGAATGAGGAGGAATTTTTTAGACTTCTTGACCTTCCCTTTTTGGTGGTTATAAAGCCCAAGTTTAAGATAGGAGGGCTTGAATACTCAATGTCTGCAAAAATTCCCTATCTTTCAAAGAAAAAGGACAGATACTTGGTTTTGATGCCCGATGGAAGTGTGGAGTGGATAAAGGGAGAAGGCGTTATAGAAGGCTATTGGCAATTTTCAGAAAATAAGGCAAAGCTTCTCCTCGATAGCCTTCTTGGGATGCCTTACGAGTGGGGAGGCTTTTATGATTGTTCCGCATTGGTGCGTGCCTTCTTTGGTGTTTTTGGTATAGAACTTCCAAGAAACTCAAGCCAGCAAGCTACCGTCGGAAGGGGTGTGGAGAGAACTTTTAACAGCTACCAAGAGCTAAAGGAACTCTTGAAAACATTCCCACCCTACCGAACCGTGTTATACATGAAAGGGCACATAATGATCTTTGGAGGCTTTGAGGGAGAGGACCCGGTGATCTATCATGCGGTCTACAGCATAAAAAGGGACGATGGAAAAATGGTTTATCCAAAGGCAGTGGTTAAAAACCTTTTGGAAAGGGACGGGCTTACCAATCTATACAAAAGGATCGTGGCGGTGAAGGTGTATTAGACAGTGCCAAGCCGTTTGTCCTTTCGTGCTTATACTTAAATTCTATGGAACTAAAGGTAAAAAGACTGAAGGAGCTTTATGAAAAAGACTTTTACCTTTGGGTATTGGAAAACCTGAAGCTTCTCAAAAACAAGGAGTATGAGCTTGTCGATTGGGAAAACCTTTTAGAGGAGATAGAGGATATGGCAAGGAGGGAACTGAGAAGTCTAATAAACCTTATGGCAGTCATTATGGAACATATCTACAAGTGGGAAAACTACAGGGAATCCGCTTATATGGGTAGCGGTTGGAAAAAGAGCATCCTCAACGCAAGGAAGGAACTAATAGACCTATTTGATGAAATTCCATCGTTGAAAAGGATAGCCCAAGAAAAGGAGAGTTTGAACAAGGCTTGGAGAAGGGCGGTTAATAGCCTTATTACTTGGTTTAAAGAGGAAGAGGATTTAGCCCAAAAATACTTTGGCAGGTTTCCCACAGAAAAAGACTTTCCACAAGAATGTCCCTATACCTTTGAACAAATTATGGAATACGAACCTTGGATTGGAGGCTGTTCTAAAAATAATGCTTTAGAGGTGGGATAGAGATAATTTAGATTTTGTGCGAAAAAGTAAGACATCCTTTGAGAAAGCTATCTAATGAGAATTGGAGGAGATACGGGAAGATGAGGTATAGGATAGAACAGTTGTTTGGTAGCATAAAGCAGAAGATTGGTTCAAGCTTTAAGTTGCTGATGGAGGACTTATCAAGAAAAGCATCCCTTGCTTGTGCTATTCTTTGGAACTTCTGGGTGCTTGCAGCTTACTTATTTTTTTATTTCCGTCTTGTATCTTGCAATATAGCTACGCTAAGGGCTGTGGTAGATTTTTAGAACAGCCTCCCTAGTATCTTGACAGGGCTTTCCCCCTCTATGATCCTTCTTCCCAAGGTGCCTTTGGGCTGATAGCCCACAAAAACCAAGGCACATTCAGGTCGCCAAAGGTTGTACTTAAGATGGTATAGAATCC
>WYEK01000119.1 GCA_009903855.1 Thermocrinis sp. | reverse complement strand
ACAAAAAAGCTCTCTGAGTTAAGCTTTTTAACCCTTGATGGTAAAGAGGTAAGACTCTCCGATTACAAAGGTAAGGTTGTTTTGGTAAATTTTTGGGCTTCTTGGTGTCCTCCTTGCAAGGAGGAGATGCCCATCTTTGAAAAGGTCTATCAGAAATACAGCAATAAAGACTTTGTGATCCTTGCGGTGAATATGGATACATCCGAGGGAGCTTTGAAGGAATTTTTGGAGAAGAACCGTTATAGTTTTCCCATAGTTAGGATAAAGGGAGAGGCAGGATTGAACATTCCCGGACTTCCCACCTCATACTTGGTGGATAAAGATGGTTCCGTGAAGAAGATAAGGCTCGGAGTATACAGGGAGTTAGAAGAGGACCTTTCTAAGCTACTACAATGAGGGTTTGGTATTTTACCCATAAAGGAAAGGTAAGACAGAACAACGAGGATGCTCTGCTGGTGGGAAAAGAGGTCATAAGAAGGGAGGTTATGGAAGAACCTGTCTTTAAAGAGATGGAGGGAAAGCTCTTTGTGGTGGCGGACGGCTTGGGAGGGCATGCCAAAGGAGAGACCGCTTCCTATGAGGTTTTGAGGGTTCTTTCTGAGCTGGAGCCCTTTGATGAGAAAAGTTTGAACGATGCCCTTTGGAAGGCTAAAGAGAGCCTTCTGGATTATGTTAAGAAGGAACCTTCTGCCTTTGGGCTTGGCACTGCCCTTGCGGGCGTGATCCTGGGAGATAAAGACATTATCGTCTTTAATGTGGGAGACTGCAGGGTCTATTTAAAGAAAGATAGAGATTTTGTAAAGGTATCAAGGGATCATACCCTGGTGGAGGACCTGATCATTGCGGGAAAGATAAGCGAAGAGGATGCCCGGTTTCATCCACAAAGGCACATTTTAACTTCAGCCATACTTGGAGATTACTCGGACTTTGAGCTTTATACAAAGAGAATTCCCAAAAAGGAAACCGCCCTGTTAATATGCTCAGACGGCTTTTGGGAGGAGTTCAGCAAAGAGGAGATGAGGTTTTTTGCAAGCCTTGAAGAGCCCGTTGATGCAATTTTTCAAGCCTTAAAGGAAAAGCCCCAGAGGGACAACGTCAGCTTTATATATCTAAAGCTCTAAGCTAACCTCCACCGGCAAGTCCCGTAGAAGATTATACAGCTCTGTCTTTGGTTCTAACCTATACCTTGGGTCCGCTTGCATGAGTACGCTTTTGCCGTTTAATCTGCACTCTATTAAAAGCTCCGCTCCCTTTTCAGAGAGGCACAGGCTAACCGCCCTGTGAAGGCTTTCTAACTCTTTGTCCGTCAGTTCCCTTTGAATCTTTATACGCACGTACTTTATCTTGCTTGAGAGAAACTCTTCTACGGAATAAATTTCCTTCGCGACGATCTTTAGGGTTTCTGTCTCTGGGTCTTCTACCAAAGTGCCATGTACCACCACAAGCTCATCGTCCTTTAGCCTTTCTTTATTTTCTTCGTAGATTTCAGACCAAAGGACTACCTCACCAATGCCCGTTTTGTCAATGAGATTAAAGACCGCATACAGGCTTCCCTTTGAGTTCTTCTTTACCTTCAGCTCCGATATTACGCCCGCAAAGGTATATTCGCCTTCCTCCAAGTCCTCTATATTTTCCAAAGGCACCACTTTTCCGCTAAGTAGCTTTTCGTATGGGTCTAGAGGATGCTGGGCAAGGTAAAAGCCGAGTACTTTTCTTTCATACTTAGATTGGTCCTCTTGTACCTTTTGACCTGTTTGAAAGAGCCCTCTTGTGGTATAGAGGCTGTCCTTTTCGGATAGCTTAGAGAGCATTTCTGCCCTTGACATTCCGGTGAAGTCAAAGGCACCTGCCTTTATTAGTGCTTCCAAGACCTTTTTATTCACCTTTACACTTTTAACAAAGTCCGCAAGGCTTTTCCAATTACCATTTCTCTTTGACACTACAAGCCTGGCGGTTTCCTCTCCCACACCCTTTATCCTTGCCAAGCCAAACCTGATCTTTTTTCTATCCTCTATGACGAAATCTGCGTCGCTTTTGTTTATATCCGGTGGTAGTATTTGTATTCCAAAGTTCGTTCTTGCATCGTTTATTAGGTTTATAAACTTCCTGTCGGATTTTTCCATTGAGAACTTTACAGCAAAGAACTCCTCAGGATAGTACACCTTCATGTAGGCGGTCCAGTAAGAAAGGTAGCCATAGGCTACGGAGTGGGATTTGTTGAAAGAGTAGCTGGCGAATTTTTCTATATCTTCCCAAAGCTCTACGATCTTTTTCTCTGGGTAGCCCCTTTCGACTGCACCTTTTATAAACTTTTCCCTCATCTCCTGCATAACTTCCTTTTTCTTCTTTCCTATGGCTTTACGCAGTGTGTCTGCTTCACCCGGAGTAAATCCTGCCAGTATTTGGGATGCCTTCATTATCTGCTCCTGATAGACCCAAACGCCGTAGGTTTCTTTTAAGATGGGCTCAAGTTCTGGAAATGGGTACTCTATCGGCTCCCTTCCGTGCTTTCTGTTTATGTAGCTGTCCACCAGACCGCTTTTGAGTGGTCCCGGTCTGTATAGAGCCAAAACCGCCACTATGTCGTCAAAGCTGTCCGGCTCAAGCCTCTTTAATAGGTTCTTCATACCGCTACTTTCCAGCTGAAAGACGCCGGAAGTAAGTCCCTTCTTTAAAAGTTCATATACCTTTGGGTCATCCAAGGGAAGTTTTAAAAACTCTATCTCCTTTCCGTGCCTTTGTGCTACCATTTGACGCATCTTCTCAAGCTCTGTGAGGGTCTTGAGACCCAAAAAGTCCATCTTTACGAGCCCAACCTCTTCGAGCTTTACCATATCAAACTGGGTGGCTAGTTCTCCGTCATCGTAGTAAAGAGGCACAAGCTCCTCTAAGGAAACGGGAGATATAACCACGCCCGCTGCGTGCAGGGATGTATGTCTTGTTAAGCCTTCCAAACGCAACGCAATTTCCAAAAGCCTTTTAATCTCTGGATTTTCTTGGGCGAGCTTTCTTAACTTCTTTGCGTTGGTTTCAATATCGTTCCTGTGCTTTCCGTATTTTTCAAGGAGCTCCTCTATGGGTGTCAGTAGCATTTCCTCCAAGGATAGCCAGGTACCTTGCACATCTCCCGAGGGTATAAGCTTTGCCAATTTGTCCGCCTCTGAGTAGGGGAGTCCCAAAGCCCGGGCGGTGTCCCTCAGGGTTTGCTTTGCCTTCATCACGTTGTAGGTGATGATCTTTGCTGTGTTTTCTGCACCGTATTTTTCCCTTACGTACTCCAATACCCTGTCCCTGTTTTCCATGCAAAAGTCCACGTCTATGTCTGGCATGGATACCCTTTCGGGGTTTAAAAACCTCTCAAAGAGTAGTCCGTGCTTTATGGGGTCCACGTCAGTTATGCCAAGGGCAAAGGCAAGCAAAGAACCCGCCGCTGAACCCCTGCCCGGGCCCACGGGAATTTTCTGTCCCTTAGCCCAGTTTATAAAGTCCTGCACAATCAGGAAGTATCCCGCAAAGCCCATCTTTTCTACCACGCTGAGTTCATACTCAAGCCTGTCCCAGTATTCTTTGGAGTCTTTGGCAAGCCCTTGCTCAATCCTCTGTCTAAGTCCCTTTATGGCAAGCTCCTTTAATAGCTCAGCCTCTGAGGAATTTTCAGAAAAGCTTGGAAGAAGATAGCCTTTATTTTCAAGCACTTCAAACCTATCTTGGCACTTTTCCGCTACCTCCAAGGTGTTTAGCAAAGCCTTTTCCCATCCGTCAAACTTTCCTTTGAACCTCTCCCACATTTCCTGTGGGCTGGCAAAGTGTAGGTATTCGTTGGCGCATTTGAATTCGCTCCTTTGAAGCTCGTTCAGGGTTTTCTTCATCTGCACCGCCATAAGCACCTGATGGGCTATGCGGTCCTCCGGCAGTAGGTAGTGGGCATCCCCTGTAGCGACGAGCTTAACCCCCAACTTTTTGCCTATTTCTATCAAATTCCTGTTGGCAACCTCTTGCTCCGGAAGTGAGTTTACCTGAAGCTCAAGGTAGAGGTCTTCTCCGAATATATCCTTAAATTTCTTTACCCAATCCTCTGCCTTTTGGACATCTCCTATGCTGGCGTAATAAGTAGGCACACCCTTGAGGCATGCGGTTATGGCTATTAAGCCCTCCGAGTATTTTGAAAGGAGCTCGTAGTCTATTCTTGGTTTGTAGTAAAAGCCCTCCTTAAAGGCAAGGGAAGAGAGCTTGTAGAGATTTTTTAGCCCCACGTCGTTTTTGGCAATCAGGATAAGGTGGTGGTTGTATCTATCGGTAATGTTGTCCTCTGAGCCCTTACCTTTCCTGTCAAAGCGAGAACCCGTGGTAAAGTAGGCTTCCATACCCAAAAGGGGCTTTATGCCCTGTTCCTTCATGCTCTTGTAAAAGTCCAATATCCCGAATAGGTTTCCGTGGTCTGTGATGGCAACCGCTGAGTAGCCAAACTC
>WYEK01000014.1 GCA_009903855.1 Thermocrinis sp. | reverse complement strand
GTTATCAGACCTTTACTTTACACCAAACGCTTTGATACACTCTACGACTTTGTGGAAAAGGGAGAGAGCTTTGAAGAGGATGATCACTACGTTAGGGGCATGCTGGTAAGCTGTGGTCAAAACTGCTTTGAGGACAACACCCATCAGTTTCTCTTTTATACGGAGGGTCTGACCTTTAAGTATCCCAACCTGCGCCATCCACCGGGGGAGTTTTCCTACCTTGGCACAGATGCACTGCACCTTCTAAAGCTTCTGTGGGAGCTAAGAAAGAACGGCTTTTTGCATGGGGATGAACAAAAACTTCTTCTGATCGCCCACTCGGTAAAGTTTGGGCTGAGCGAAGATTGGGCCAGTTTGGCGGGAGTGAAAGGCATAGGACATCTCAGGGCAAACCTACTAAAACGCACACTACAGCGGGAAGGCTTGAAACCTCCCGCCCTATTTGAAGAAACCGCCCATCTTTTAGAAAAGCTAAAGGACTTAAAAGAACTAATGGTGGAGATCCTTATAACAGAGAGAAAAGTAGAAAAACCAAAGGCACAGGAGGAGGTAAAAAAACTCTTTAAAATCCTTGAAAACAACGCAAAGGGCAGGCTTATAGACGATAGGATACTCTTAATGTATGGCTTTTTGCACTTTGGAGTGGATGTTCTGAGGATGAAGAAGGAGGAAATCATAAAGGAGCTTGGTTTATAATCTTTTTCATGAGTATCCTTGTCTTTGTAAGCATGACACCTTTAGGCAAAGGTGAGAGTGTAAGCCAATACGTGGCAAGGGTGGTGGATGTGGTGGACAAATCTGGGCTACCCTACGTGCTCACACCCATGGGCACCATAATTGAGGGGGAAAGCTGGGATGAGGTAATGGATGTCCTCAAAAAGGGCTTTGAAGAGCTAAAAAAGGACTGCCCAAGGATCTCCATAACTATGAAGATAGATTACAGAGAGGGCAAATCTAACAGGCTCGTATCCAAGGTCAAATCGGTGGAGGAAAAACTAGGAAGGGAAGTTAAGAAGTTGTGAGCATAGGGAAAAGGTTTAAAATCTTAAAGCCATGGGAAAACTTGCGTACATCTTTCCCGGACAGGGTTCTCAGTATGTGGGCATGGGCTACGATTTTTACAAGGAATTTCCCACAGCTACAGATGCCTTTCACTCTGCGGAGAAGGCACTGCGCTATGACCTCCCTACCCTTATCTTTAAGGGACCGGAGGAAGGGCTAAACAAAACCATAAACACACAGCCTGCTATTCTTACCACCTCCATTGCCATATACAGGGTTATGAGGGAGCTTGGCTTTCCTGAGCCCGATGTGGTGGCGGGGCACTCCTTGGGTGAGTATTCCGCTTTGGTGGTGGCGGGTGGTGTGGAGCTCTTTGAGGCGGTCCGTTTGGCACACATAAGGGGCAAGCTCATGCAGGAAGGGGTTCCCGAGGGAAAGGGTGCAATGGCGGCAATTCTAAAGCTACCACCGGAGAAGGTAGAAAGTGCCTGCGAGCAGGCTCGTCAGTTCGGTGTAGTAGAACCTGCCAACTACAATTCTCCCGAGCAAACAGTTATCTCTGGTGAAAAAACCGCAGTTGAAAAGGCTATGGAAATATGCAAAGAGATGGGAGGAAAGGCTATTCTCTTGAAGGTCTCTGTGCCCTCCCACTGCTCCCTGATGAAGGGCCCCGCGGATGCCTTTAGACTAAAGCTTGCCCAAACGCCCATAAAAAATCTTTCAATTCCATTGGTGCAAAACTACACCGCAAGGGAACATACAATGGCACATGAAGTTAGGGAGAACCTGTACCGTCAGCTCTTTTCTCCCGTCAAATGGTTTCAAAGCGTCCAATACATGGTGGAAGTCTTGGGAGTGGATACCTTTGTGGAGATAGGTCCCAAAAACGTGCTTTCAAAGTTGGTCCAGCAGACCGTAAGCGGAGTGAGAGTTTTTAGCGTGGAAAAGGTGGAGGATTTGGAGAAGGTGAAAAAAACCCTATAAAAAGTTAAGCCGGGCAAAAGCCCGGCAAGCCTTAACCATAGTTTCTCACTACAACTATGAGTCCTACACCTATGAATACAATAGCCCACAGAAAGACTATAAAAACAGACAGGTCTCCAAGATGGTGTTCTGTTTCGGAAGCTTCATAAACTTTACCTTTGGGTGTTTTCCCTGCTTGGTAAGCCATCCACCATGCATATGCGTACAGAATGAGTCCTGTTAGGAGGGTTCCAAAGAAGAGCAGTGGGCTCATAAATTCCAAGTTCAGTTTGTAGCTGTATATGGAATACCCAAACCTTGCGGTTGAGGCAACTCTAAGGTACTCCCTGAATACCGCTATTAGCAATAGGGCTACAGACCCAGCTAAGAGAGAAGGTATTGCCATCTTGGCTGGGTTCTTTTGGGAAGAGAACACCACGCCTGCACAAAGAACAAGTCCCAAAACTGAAAGCCATGTAATGACGCTTCCTTTTGCACCCCAGTCTGCGGGTATGGTGAATATGTAAAGGATGTGAGATACAAGCCAGCCTATACCTGCGTACATAGCAGAGCGTGCTCCCAGCTTTCCAGCCCAGTCAAGGTAATCTTTGTCCATGTCCTCCCTGCTTCTGAAGTACCAGTTGTAAAGCATGAGAAATACTCCTGTTACAGCTACTGAAGGGAATACTAAGAACGCTAAATACCTGAACACATTAAAGGCATATATGTTCCATCCGCTTGCGTTCATAGTCCTCCCACCATTTGTATACCACTCTACCCATTTTTCTGGATAAAGGGCTTGGTAGTTCACCACGTGGATGATAAACCCTACAAGGAGCAAAAACAGAACGCCGAGAACCGACATAAGCATGGACATTGAAGGTTTATCCTTTGTAAAGTAAGCTCCCCATATAAAGTAATAACCTACAAGGAGAAAGACAATAAAGAGTACGTACCACCAGGCAGAAAGGTTGGCGGATGTGTACCAAAGGGGGTCATAGATTACCTGATAAAAGAGCAGTGGAGCGACCCCAAGAACTATAGCCAAAGAAACGGAAACCTTTGCAAGTTCAAGGGTTGCCTTAGCAAGCCTTTGCCACCTCTCTTCTCTTTTTGTAAAACCGTAGATAGTAAAGAAGAGACCGCCAATAGATGTGTAGACAAAGATCATATGAAGCATCCATGTGAGCACCTGAAGCACCTGCATGACAACGGGGAAGAAGGGAGCCCCCGCAGGGTCAGCCATAGCCTTTAGCATGGTTCCCACATCACCAGCGAGCGCCCATTTTCCGCCTATTAACATAAAGGAGAGGATGAACAGTAAAAACCACCTTACCATGTCTTTCATGGCTGAACCTCCTTTTTGGCTTCTGAAGGTGTATTGGGAACTTCTATCTTTGCAGAAACAGAACCACCCTTAGAGATCAGATGGGCTATGTAAGCAGAGAGAGCTTTTATCTCTTCATCGGTGCCTGTAAGTTTTGGCATATAAGGTGGGTGATTGTCTCTAAGGTAGCTTGTCAAAAAGCCATAAACAACGTTAGGGTCTGTCATTCCTGCAAATTTCTGCCCGAAGGGTCTTAGCCCCGTAGAACCTGTTACATTATGACAACCAGAACACTCAAGGATTGCCACTACCTTTCCAGCCATTATCTCGTTCTGAGAATTTATTTTCTTAAGACCTTCTGGAACGAAAGGATTTACTGTCAATATTCCTTTTTGGTCTATGACGGGAACTTGAGACTTTATACCCTTGGCAGGTACATCCCTAGAGATTATCTGGTTAACCCACACAAACTCACCGGCTACATAAGGTTTTCTTATGGTCTCTCTGATCTTCTCCTCAGGATAAACACCCGCGAAGAATATAAGGGCATATATAGGATAGGCCATCCAGAACCTTACAGCCTGTGGTCTAACCGCTGCCAGGACAAAGTGAGCAAGCACAACAAGAATAATTAGCATTATAGGTAGCTTCAAATAGAGGGGTATAACTTTTTCGAGTATTACATGGCTTCTTTCGGGAAGGGTGGACACATACCACGCAAAGAACATAAGCCCAAAAACAACACCACCAATACCCCAGTAAGAGAGAGTTTTGACTATATCCTTGTAGACTTTCTCCGGAAGGTCCTTCTTCATAAGCGCTGCTATGGCAAGGCCTACAGTACCGGCTATAGCAAACATATAAGACGTTCTTTCCAATAGGTGGGGGAAGTAGTTCTTGTTGTAAAAGGCGTCAAGTATGTTGCCCGTGGTGAACCATTTTTCGTGCCCTGGAGAGAGCATAAAGGAAAGGATTCCCACTATTATGTACATGGTTGCCCAGGAACCTATAGCAAAAGTCCATGCAAGCCTAAGCCAGCTTCTCTGATCAATCTTCCCTAAGGTATAAAAGAGGATATACACAAGGGTTACCTCCGCCACAAACCATATCCACTCCGCAGCCCATACCCACACAAAGTTGTGAATGAGTGCAGAAATACCCCGTGGGTTAACAACGGTTG
>WYEK01000029.1 GCA_009903855.1 Thermocrinis sp. | reverse complement strand
TTTGACCACAGCTTACCAGCATGCCCCTAACGTAGTGATCATCCTCTTCAAAGCTCTCTCCCTTTTCCACAAAGTCGTAGAGTGTATCAAAGCGTTTGGTGTAAAGTAAAGGTCTGATAACCGCCAGAGTGGGCAGGCTAATATATTGCCTACGTAGGAACTCCTCCAGCTTGGTGGGAGGTAGCCCGCTTCTTACACACAATAGCCCTTTGGGTGTTAGGGAATTTCTCTCAAGGTATGCCCTTTGCCTGAGAAATCTTTCTACATTCTCTATTGTCCTCTTTGACACTTGACTGAAGGAGTAGAACTTTTCCAAAAACCTTTGGTAGTTAAAGCCTTCATAAAGATAGCCAAGTAGGATAAAAAAGCTTAGCACATCTATGTTTTTTTCCTCCTGAATGGCTGTCTTAAAACCCTGGGAGAAGGTCCTTGCTATGAGGTCTTCTATAAGGCTTGAACTGCCCCCGTGAATGATCAGATGGGAATAGCCCTTCTCCTTTAGCCCTAACCTTCCTGCCCTGCCCTCCATCTGTAAAAGGTCCAGCTCGTCTGGTATGCACATCCACTTTCTGTTTTTAAAGACCCTTACCATTATGAGCACCCTGTCTGCGGGCAGGTTTACCCCATAGGCCAAGGTCTGCGTGGCTATGAGAAGTCGGAGGTTTCCTTCTCTGAACTCCTTTTCAATGGCTTCCCTCTCTTCCTTTGGCACATCCGCATTGTGAAAGGCAATCTCTGGAGGTCTTTCTTCATCCACCTCAAAGGGCAGTGTTTGGTTAAAGATGCCCACCTTTTCCTTGGCGGCAATTTCTAAGAGCTTCCATCCCAGCTTCTTTTGGGGCACAAAGAGTATGGTCTTCTCGTCGGGTTTGCTAAGCTTCCAGAGGGCATCCCAAAGTTTGCAGGCTACTTTGTCCTCCTCGCAAACTTCCATAAATTCTCGCAATGAGTGATAGGACCTCTCAAGGGGCACCGGTCTCCACTGGCTTTTTATTAAAAGCTGTGAAGAGGTCCAAAGGGCGAGCTCCTCCACACCCGGTATGGTGGCAGAAAGCCCAAGAATGGGAATGCCCTCCTTTAGGCAGTATGCCAAAAGCTCCTCCACCACCCAACGCTTTTTTATTTGATGCACCTCATCCACAACCACCGCAGAAAGCTCCTTTACCCACCGGGCTGAGTTCCTGAAAGCTTGAACCAAGCTCTCGTAGGTGCATACCACCAGCTCACCGGATACTTCCTTGAAGTTCTCCACCACCCGATCCCCTGTCCTAACATCCACCTTTTTGTAGAACCTTCTTAACTCCACCGCCTTTTCATAGACCAGTGCCTTTGTGGGTGCGGTGTACGCCTTTCTTCCTTTGAACTTTTTAAAGAACAGGTAAGAGAGTAAGCTCTTGCCCGCGGAGGTGGGCGCAGAGACTATGGCATTACCCTTTTCGTAGGTGTGATAAAAAAGGGTCTGAAGGGGGTTCAAAAGGGGGTAGGGAATGTTTGGGTCTATCTCCTGCGATGGGATAAGTTCAAGGTTCCGCTTTTGGGTTTCCCCTTCCCTTCGGAAAACTGCCTTGCCAGAAGGTGGGTTTATGCTAAACTGACTTTCTGGCAGGAGGTATATGATTTGCATTAAGAATATTTAAAACCTTTTTGGAGAAAAACTTTCAAAGTAGCTGGATTTTTCGTTATCCTTCAAAAGATTTTTCATTATATGGGCGGTGATGGGTGCAAAAAGTATGCCGTTTCTGTAATGACCTGAAAGCAGGGCGTAGTTCTCTCCCAACAAAAACACGGGCTTTTCGTCGGGAGTTGCGGGTCTAAAGCCGTATAGAGTGGCTAAGATCTCTCCCTTTGCAAGGGATGGGGCTATTTTGGTGGCGTTCAGGCACAAGCTTGCCAGACCCTCCACCGTGTTTCCACCCAAAAAGCTCACATCCTCAGAGGTAGCCCCTATGTACATGTACCTGCTCCTTGGGATCAGGTAAGAAATGGTAGAGTAATGAACTACCTCAAAGGGCTTGGCTTTCACCTTTAGGGCTTGTCCCTTTATTGGATAAACGGGCACATCAAAGAGCTCTTTGGCCCATGCCCCTGTGCAAAAGATGTAATAGTCTGCGGTGTAGGTGCTTTTAAGACCCTTTAAAGCTTCCGCTTTATCTCCCCTTTGCTCGACTCCAACCACCTCGTCAATCTCTATGGGCACGCCCAAAAGCTCCATAGCCCTCAAAAGGGCATCCATCAAATTCTCCACATCCACCCACCCCTCTTCCAAGTAATGCACCAAAAGGGAAACCCTTTGGGAAAGGTATGGCGGTCTTTCCAAGAGCTCCACCCTGTAGCCTTTGCTTTTATAATCTTCTGCTTTTTTTATAAGCTCCTCCTCTCCCTCAAGGACTACCCTGTATATGCCATCAGTCCAAAAGTCAATCTTGAGCTTGGAAACATCCTCCACAAGCTTAACATAGTCCGGATACATCTTTAGGCTTTTGTAAGAAAAATCAAAGAGCTCCCCCTCTAAGCCCTCCGAAAAGGGCGCCAGCATACCACCCGCTGTCCAAGAGGAAGCTTCCTCTGGGTTTCTTGTGATCACCTTAACCTCAAAACCCTCCAGGGCAAGGTATAGGGCTGTGCTTAGCCCGATGATGCCACTGCCTACCACCAAAACCTTCATGGGCGTTTAGGAAATAATATAAGCTTTTCCTTTACAGAATAAGAGCCAAAGGTGTAGGGTTTGACTTCTTTGGGTAGCACTTCAATGTGCATATTTTCAAAAACCAGCTTTGTTTTGAAGGGCATAAAGGGATGAAGAAGATAGGCAATCACAAAGAGCCCGTCCGTTAGGGTGTACAGCACATCCGCCAGTTCCTTTCCTTCCAAGCTCCAAGGTGCCTTGCGATCCACATACTTGTTTAAGAAGGAGGAAAGCCTAAAAACCTCCTCCAAGGCATGGTAGAAATCTACCTCCCTCATATACCTTTCGTAGTTTTCTATAACCTCCGCACAAAGGTTGATGTACTCTTGGTCTTTGTCTCCTTCCACTCTACCCCCCAAGTACTTTAAATCCATGGCGAGGACCCGGCTAAAGAGGTTTCCTATCTCGTTGGAAAGCTCTCCCACGATGCGGTTTTTTAGTGCAGACTTGGATATATCTCCATCCTGTCCAAAGGGCACTTCCCTGAGGAGAAAATACCTTATCTCATCCAGCCCATACTCTTTCACAAGCTCGTAAGGACTTATCACATTTCCCAAAGACTTGGACATCTTCTGCCCTTCCACTTTCCACCAGCCGTGGGCAAAAATGCTTTTGGGCAGTGCATAATCCAAAGACATCAGAAAGGCAGGCCAATAGATGGCGTGGAACCTAAGGATGTCCTTTCCCACCAGGTGCAGGTCGGGAGGCCAAAGTTCCATCTTGTCATAAACCGCAGAAAGATAGTTAAAGAGGGCGTCAAACCACACATAGATGGTGTGGTCTGGGTCAAAGGGTACCGGTATGCCCCACTGAACCCTATGACGTGGTCTTGTGATGGAAAGGTCTCTCAGTCCCTGTTTTACAAAGGATAGGACCTCGTTCTTTCTGTAGGAGGGTAGGACAAAGGTGGGATTGTTCTCAATCAGCTCTTCTATGGCGCTTTGGTATTTGCTGAGCCTGAAAAAGTAAGAGGGCTCCTTTATATACTCGCAAGGTTTGAGATGGATGGGACACTTGTTTCTCTCAATTAATTCGCTTTCGGGTTTGAACTCCTCGCAACCCACACAGTACCAACCTTCGTACTCGCCAAGGTATATGTCTCCCTTCTCGTAGCACTTTGTGAAAACCTCCTGAACGAGCTTTTTGTGCCCTTCGTCGGTGGTTCTTATAAAGTGGTCGTAGCTTATGCCCAAAAACTCCCAGAGCTTTTTGAAGTTCTCCGAGTTTTGATCCACAAGCTCCTGTGGAGATATGCCCCGCTCTTCCGCAGAACGCTGGATCTTCAGTCCATGCTCGTCCGTGCCCGTAAGGAAAAAGACCCTATAACCTCTTAGCCTGTAAAAGCGTGCCAGGGTGTCTGCGGAGATGTTGGTGTATGCGTGTCCCACGTGGGGTAAATCATTCACATAGTATATTGGAGTTGTAATGTAGAACTTCATGGACTTATAATTATACTACCCTCGCAACGGGACAGGGTGAACCCCGCCAGGCCCGAAAGGGAGCAACGGTAAGCCCGCCGTCCCGGGTGCGGGGGCTTTTCAAAATGAAAAAGCTCATCTTTCTCGTAAGGCACGCCCAAAGCGAATTTAACGAAAAGGGAATATTTCAGGGAAGGCTTGACAGCGACTTAACCCCCCTAGGCTTTGTTCAAGCACGCCTTTGCGCAGAAGCACTCAAAGACAAAGGCATAGAACTTGTGATCACATCACCCCAAAGGAGGGCATACAAAACCGCCCAGACCATAAGCGATGTTTTGGAAGTTCCCCTACAGGTAGATGAAAGGATCAGGGAGATGTCCTTTGGAGACTTTGAAGGCAA
>WYEK01000112.1 GCA_009903855.1 Thermocrinis sp. | reverse complement strand
TTATAAATTATATTGTGATTGTGGAGGTAAAAAATGGCTGTAAAAGAGATAATGGATACGCTTGCCAATCAGACGGTGGCTAACAAAAAGCTCTCCGAACTTGTAAAGGATATAAAGTTGGTGGGAAATGTCCTTGAGGTTATATTCATGCTACCGGATAGAACTTTAGAGTCGGAGATAAGGGAAAAAGCTATGCAAGCTTTAAAGGGAGTGGAGGGTATAGGAGAGGTAAGGGTCAGGTTTGCGGACATGACTCCCCCTCCACAGCAAAGCCCAGCCTTTCAGAGGAGAAGACTGCCCGGTATAAAGCATCTTATTGCAGTAGGTAGCGGAAAGGGTGGTGTGGGCAAATCTACCGTGGCGGTCAATTTGGCGGTTGCTTTTACCAAACTTGGCTACAAGGTGGGGCTTTTGGACGCGGACATTTACGGACCTAGCGTGCCCACCATGCTTGGTATAAAGAACCAGAGGGTGGAGGTGGATGCCTTCCAGCGGATAATCCCCGTGGAAAAATACGGAATGAAGGCCATGTCCATAGGCTTTTTGCTACCCTCCGAGGATACACCCTTGATATGGCGCGGTCCTATGCTCATGAAGGCATTGACGCAATTTCTCTTTGATGTGAAGTGGGGCAGTTTGGACTTTTTGGTTTTGGACTTGCCACCGGGTACGGGTGATGTGCAACTGACCCTTGCCCAAACGGTGGAGATGGATGGTGCGATTGTGGTAACAACTCCTCAGGATGTAGCCCTGGCGGACGTGAAAAAGGCGGTGGTTATGTTCAAGGAGGTGGGTGTTCCAGTGCTCGGAGTTATAGAAAACATGGCATACTTTATATGCCCAGAAACTGGCAACAAATACTACATTTTTGGAAAGGGAAAGGTGCTTGGTTTTGCCCAAGCCTACGGTCTGAACGTTTTAGGTTCTATCCCTATAGAGCCGGAGGTTTCGGAAACCTCCGACACGGGAGTGCCGGTGGTAGAGAGCTATCCAGAATCTGCATCCGCAAAAGCATTTCTAAACATAGCAAAAATCATTAGCCAAGAACTTGAAAGGAGGTAAGACATGTTTATACAAAAGCTTGGCAAAAGGGTTGTTTATTTGGACCATATAGCCACAACGCCCGTAGCCCAAGAAGTTATAGAAGCAATGCTACCCTACTTTAGGGAGCACTTTGGCAATCCTACCTCTCTGCACAGCTTTGGGCAAGTTGCCAAAAAGGCTATAAACAACGCAAGGGAAAAGGTCGCCCAGCTCATAAATGCAAACTCTCCAGAGGAGATCATCTTTACCTCTGGTGGTATAGAAGCCAACAACTTGGCAATAAAGGGCATAGCCAAGGCATACGAAAAGAAGGGAAAACACATAGTCTCCACCGAGATAGAGCACCACTCTATCCTGCACCCCCTGAAGACCTTGGAAAGGGAAGGATGGGAGGTAACCTATCTAAAGCCGGACAAATATGGGCTCATCCATCCGGACCAGGTGATGGAAGCAGTAAGGGAGGACACAGTTTTAGTTAGCATAGGGCACTCCAACAGGGAGATCGGCACCATCCAGAACATAAAGGAGCTTGTAAAGGCTGCAAAGGAAAAGAACCCTAAGGTAATATTCCATACGGATGCCTGCCCTACCTTGGGACACTATCCGGTGGACCTCCAAGATTGGGGTGTGGATGCGGCGTCCTTTACTGCCCACCTCATGTATGGACCAAAGGGTGTGGGCGCCCTCTGGACCAGGAAGGGTGTAAAGATCAGACCTCTTATAGAGGGTGGTACCCAAGAGAGGGGCGTTCGGGCTGGCACCGAGAATGTGCCGGGCATTGTGGGCTTTGGTGCAGCGGCAGAGTTAGCCATGAAGGAGCTTGAGGACAGAATGACAAGGCTCTCTTACTACAGAGACAAACTCAAAAAAGCCATCGAAGAAAAGCTTGATTACATAGAATTCACAGGGCATCCCACTCAAAGACTGCCCCATCACCTTTCCTTGATCGTTCATCTCATAGAGGGAGAGGCAATGCTTTTAAGGTTAGACCTAATGGGAATAGAAACCGCCTCCGGTTCTGCGTGCGTATCTTTGGCACTTAAGCAGTCCCACGTGCTCTTTGCCATAGGAGTTCCCAAAGAGGTTGCCAACGGCTCCTTGGTCTTTAGCTTTGGAAGGGACAATACAGAAGAGGATGTGGATTATGTGGCGGAGGAGTTCCCCAAGACAGTAAGGCTCTTAAGGGAGCTCTCTCCTTTCACTCCGGAGAATTGGGAGCAGTATGTGAAAGGTAAAAAGTGAGCTTTTCTTCCACCAGCTTTAGGTCCTCCTCCGTATCTACGCCATGGTAGTAGTTTTGGCTGAGGAGGACTTTTATCTTTATTCCATTCTCCAAGAGGCGGAGCTGTTCAAGGGACTCAAGCCTTTCCAAATGGGAAGGTTGCCAGCGCACAAAATCCATCAAAACATCCTTTCTAAAGGCATATATGCCCACGTGCTTGAGAGGATAAAAGCTGTCCTCCTGCTTTAGGTAGGGAATGGGGCTCCTTGAAAAGTAGAGGGCGTATTGGTCTTTGTCCAGAATTACCTTCACGGAGGATGGGTCCCTGTAGGCGTCCGGGTCTCTAACTGCCAGCGTTGCCACGGGGCTCTCTTCAAGGGCTAAAAATAGCCTTTGAACGTCTTCTTTATAGACAAAGGGCTCATCTCCCTGGTAGTTTATAACAAAATCCACGTCCAGGTCTTTAACTACATGGGCAACCCGGTCGCTCCCGGAGGGTATGTCCGACGGAGTAAAAACTACCTTAACGGGTAGGTCCTTTACCACCTCTGCAATCTTTTCACTATCCACCGCAAGGATAACATCCTCCCCAGTTCTCAAACAGCCTTCCACCACCCACCTTATGAGTGGCTTTCCTTTTATGATCTGCAGTGGCTTTTCCTTAAGCCTTGAAGAGCCAAGCCTTGATGGAATAACGATCAGTTTACGCATCCTCTATACAATTCCACTCTTCTATATCACATCCTGCTTGCTTAAGCCCTTCCTCTATTTTGTCCTGTAAGAACTGCTTGGTGGCTTTTCCTCCGTGGGCTATTACCTCTAGCCTTAGCTCCACCTCTTCAAACTTTTCTGGTATGAGCCTCAAGGTGCGTGCCACATCCGGGAGCCTCCAAGTGGGAACCTTTACCCTCAAGCGGAATTCTTTTATTGAATGGCTACTGCGTCCAGCATCTATCAGGCCTGTAGTGGACGGACTCCCGTAGGAAGAATCGTCCTTAGGTGGGCTCACCCGCCCTTCCGCTTTGTCCTTGTCCGGAGGTATAAGTTCAATTTCTTCCTTCTCCTCTTTCTCTATGCACAGCTCCCTCTTTATCAAAATTTCTCCCTCATCAAAGCTCGGCTCCGCCAAGGTGCCAAAATACTTGCAGGCAGGACCATCCTCGGATAGAACACCCAAGCCAAAAAGTTTCTCTCTTACACCTTCACCTATTGAGTTTTTGAGCACATCCTTTGAGCTGAGCCTTGGCATTCCGGGGGTTTTGTAAAAGACCTCAAGGAGGGGCTTTGTGGGTATGTGGTCCCTTGTTGTGAAGAAATGAACAACTATGTAATCTGGCGTTAGCTTCTCGTAAATTACGTTTTCGCTCCTTAGCCGGTAGTAAATTTCCTTGTCTATGCGTTCTATACCCCGGACGGGCATTCCCAGGTCTATTTCTTCTACCTTCTCCTTTCCTGCGTAGAGCACAAGGCGGTATAGCCTTCTGAGAAGTTCTTTTGTCCCCTTTTTAAAGTCTTCCACCTTTTCCTTTACTTTTCTCTTGTCTTGTTCAGTGAGGGTTAGGTTTGCGTCTTGTTCTATCTCTTGCCAAGCTATGCCTTCTGCGAGCTGTCTTTGAAAGCCCATCCTTTCCGGCTCGTAGGGACAGAGGAAAAAGAGGACGTTTTTATATACCCTTGGCTTTTGCCCGCAGTAATCTATGTAATCCTTTGCGTCTTCCTTGTTTTCCAGGACTATAAGCTTTAGCTTGTCTGTGTCTGGAATGTCCTTTGTATCACTTGGGAAGAGGTATATATCAAAGTATTGGGAGCCTCCGAGGGCTTCTCTTAGCAAACTCCTCTCCTTTTCCTTAATTTTGATCGGGTCTATGTTTTCAAGCTTGGCAAAAAGGACACGGTTCAAGTTGGGTGTGGAGTTAAAGTAGTAGGGATTCCTACTGTTGGCAAGGTAAAAGAGCTTTTCTTCCAAGTGCATCAGCGTGGTGTCTATTATGCTACTTTCTACGCCCGGTTCTGCACAGGCGAGCTTTAGCTCGGAAACATTAGCACCCCTATCTATACCCGCAGAAAAGGAGTACATAAATATAGCGGTGGCACACCGTGTTCCAAAGCGGTAGGGTCTGTAAGAATCTCCAAGCTCCAGGTCTACCTTTTTAGCCCTGGCGGACTGGTCTGTGATGTCTTCCGCTATGACGCTCTCATAAGTTCTGTCTATATGCTTTAGTAGCTCCTCCCTTACGTCCTTGTTGGAAAGGTCAAAGTCCGATAGCCTTATAAA
>WYEK01000111.1 GCA_009903855.1 Thermocrinis sp. | reverse complement strand
AAAGAGTAAAAGCGGTCCTTGTCCCAAAGGTCGCAGACCCTTATGCCCTTCCTTGCGTACTTTAGCATGTAAGCGGGACCTATGCCCCTTAGAGTGGTACCGATTTTCCCTTTTCTCTCCAGAAGAGAATCCAAAATCTTGTGATAGGGAAGCACCAGGTGTGCCCTGTCGCTTATGAATAGCCTGTCCCTTACCCTTAGCCCCTTACTCTCTATCTCTTTGATCTCCTTTACCAAGAGCTCCAAATCAACCACCATACCTTGGGCTATTATGCCCACTGTGTGAGGGTGCAGTATGCCCGTGGGAAGTAGATGCAGGATATACTTTTCTCCGTTTATGACTACCGTGTGCCCTGCGTTGCTACCCCCTTGGTAGCGCACCACCACTTCATAATTTTCCGAAAGCAAAGCAACCACCTTTCCCTTTCCTTCATCGCCCCACTGGGCACCTAAAATCACCAAGTTCATAGGCTCGCTCCCGCTAGTTCTTCCACCTTTTCCTTTATGGCCTTTAAAAGTTCTCCAAGCCCCCACCCAAGCTTGCTGGAGATCACCACAGACCTACCCTCCAAAAAGGCAGGCTCCGTCAAAAGCTTTATGTCTTCCTCTTTGCTTACCACCTTGTCCGCCTTGTTAAAGACGTATATGGTGGGCTTGTCCTCCGCGGAGAGCTCCCTAAGAATACCCTGCACCACTTTTACCTTTTCCAACCACTTTGGGTCCGAGATGTCTATCACATGCAATAGTATGTCCGCCTCTTGGACCTCCTCCAAGGTTGCCTTAAAGGATTCTATGAGCTCTGGGGGTAGTTTTCTTATAAATCCTACCGTGTCTGTGATGAGTATTTTGATGTCTGGGAAAAGAAATTTGGCGGAGGTTTTTGTGTCTAAGGTAGCAAAAGGCATGTCTTGTATGTAGGTTTCCCTTCCGGTCAAAGCCTGCATTAAACTGGATTTTCCTACGTTGGTGTAGCCCACCAGGGCAACCTTAACCACCTTTGTATCTCCGAGTGGTCTTTCTCTGCGTTTCCTCTGCTCTCTTCTCTGTCTTTTTATTTCCTCAAGCTCCCGTTTTATTTGCTCTATCTTTCTCTTTATTGCCCTTCTTTTGATCTCTACCTCTTGCTCACCGGGACCTCTTGTACCTACTTTACCACCCAGACGGGAGAGCTCCTTTCCCCTTCCATAAAGTCTTGGAAGTTCATGGGTGAGCCTTGCCAGTTCCACCTGAAGCTTGGCGGTCTTGCTCCTTACTCTTCTTGAGAAGATCTCAAGCACCAAGTCCGCCCTGTCAAAGACCTTTACCTTTAAAAGTTCCTCCAAGTTTGCCACCTGAGAGGGAGAGAGGAAGCTATCAAAGACCACGCAATCCGCACCGGTTCCACTGATAATTTCCTTTAGTTCCTGAGCCTTTCCTGCACCTATGTAATACCTTGGGTCCGGAGAGTGCCTTCTTTGATAGATGTAACCCAAAACTTTACCACCTACAGCCCTTACCAGCTCCTTTAGTTCCTCTAAATATTCCCTAAACTCTTCTTGTGTTTCTGAGGAAAGAAGAAATACCAGTATTGCTTTCATTCACCCACCGACTACTATGGTGCTTATGGCGTGTTTGTAAATCAAGTTTGGCTCTCCTTCCACTTCTAAAAGCACCGTGTATTTGTCATGGTTGATAATCTTGCCGGTTATTCTGTTCCCCCTTGTTAAAAAAACCGTCACAGTGGCGTTCTTTCTCTTCAGCTCTTCAATAAACTCATCCTGTACATTGCCGTTTTTTTCAATGGGAATCATCTTCGCCTCCTGCTTAATATAAAATATAATACAAAATAGAGCGGGTGTGGCGGAATTGGCAGACGCGCGGGACTCAGGATCCCGTGGGCTTACGCCCGTGAGGGTTCAACTCCCTCCACCCGCATTATAATAGCCTTCATGAAATTCTTGATCGTAGGAGACATAATAGGAAAACCTGGAAGAAAAGCCCTCAAGTACTACGCCATATCCAACCCAGATGCTTTTGATGTGCTGGTGGTTAATGTGGAGAACTCCGCAGGAGGTTTTGGCATAAACAGAAAGGTCTATGAGGAGCTAAAAGCCATCGGTGTGGATGTGATGACCTCTGGCAACCACATATGGGACAAAAAGGAAGTTTTGGAGTTTATAAACACACCCGACCTTTTGAGACCTGCCAACTACCCAGAGGGAGTACCAGGAAGAGGTTATGGCATTTACGAAAAGAAAGGTGTAAAGTTTGCGGTGATAAACCTTATGGGAAGGGTCTTTATGGACCCAAACTTGGAAAATCCCTTCTCAACCTTTGACAGGATATACGAGGAAATCAGAGAACAAACGCCTATAATTCTGGTGGATTTTCACGCGGAGGCAACTTCCGAGAAGACCGCCTTTGGCATATACGTAGACGGAAGGGCAAGCTTGGTTTATGGAACTCACACCCATGTGCCCACCGCAGACCAGGTCATACTAAAGAAGGGCACAGGCTATGTTAGCGATGTGGGCATGTCTGGATGCTGGTATTCTGCCATAGGCATGAAGTCGGAGGATGTGATAAGGAAATTTCTTACAGGACTGCCCCAGAGGTTTGAGGTGGAAGAGAAAGAAGATGTGGTCTTTAACGGCATTTTGGCGGAGATAGATGAAAGCTCGGGCAAATGCTTGCGCATAGAAAGGGTTCAAAAATACATCACCCGGGAGGAGCTCAAGGAATTATAATTTTTTCATGCTTTGCATAGACCTATCGGACAAAAAAGCCCTCATTACCGGCTCCACCCGAGGCATAGGAAGGGCCATAGCGGAGTATTTGGCTAAGGCGGGTGCCTTTGTGGTGATTACCGGCAGGGATGAGGAGAGGGCTCGACAGGTCGCCAAATCTATCTCGGATAGCGCCATTGGCGTTGCCATGGACCTTTCGGACCCCGATTCTATAAGGTCTGCTTACGAGAGGATTGAAAAGGAAGTGGGTCCTGTGGATATCCTCATCAACAACGCAGGCATTACAAAGGACAAGCTCTTTATAAGGATGTCCTTGGAGGATTGGGAGGAGGTGATTAAGGTAAACCTTACGGGGACCTTTTTGCTAACTTCACTGGTAGTAAAGGGCATGCTGAAAAAACGCTGGGGACGAATAATAAACATCTCCTCCGTGGTGGGCTTTACGGGTAATGTGGGTCAGGTCAATTACTCTGCCACCAAGTCTGCCCTTTTGGGCTTTACCAAGAGCTTGGCAAAGGAGCTGGCAAGCAGAAACATAACGGTCAACGCCATCGCACCCGGGTTCATAGAGACGGACATGACCGCAGTGCTCTCGGAGGATCTAAAAAAGGAGTATCTTAAAAGCATACCCTTGCAGAGGTTTGGAAAGCCGGAGGATGTGGCGGGTGTGGTAGCCTTCCTGTGCTCTCCTATGGCAGATTACATAACAGGGGAGATCATACACGTAAACGGCGGAATGTTTTGATGTTTAAGTTTGAGGTTTTAAAGGCGGACGGAAGGGCAAGGAGGGGAAGGCTTTATACTCCCCATGGAGTTATAGAAACGCCTGTGTTTATGCCCGTGGGTACTCAGGGAACCGTGAAGGCTATGATCCACAAGCTTTTGGAAGATATTGGCACCCAAATAATCTTGGGAAACACCTACCACCTTTACCTCCGCCCCGGACTTGAAGTGATAGAGAGCGCGGGAGGACTACACAACTTCATAGGATGGAAAAAACCCATCCTTACAGACAGTGGAGGCTTTCAGGTCTTTTCTCTCGCTAGGGATCGGCTAAAGGATGGAAGGTCAAAGGTGAAGGTGGAAGAGGATGGCGTATATTTTAGGGACCATCTGGCAGGGGACACCCACTTTTTCACGCCCGAGTTTGTGATAAAGGCTCAGGAAGTATTTGGCTCGGACGTAATCATGCCCTTGGATGAGTGTGTGGAGTATCCTACCACCTATGCCTATGCCAAGTCTGCCTTAGAGAGGACGCTGAGGTGGCTTGACAGGTCCATAAAGGCAAAGACGAGGGAGGATCAGGTGCTCTTTGGTATAGTTCAGGGCGCTTTCTTTGAGGACTTGAGGAGAGAGTCCGCATTGAGGACTATGGAGAGGGAGCTCTTTGGGTACGCCATAGGGGGTCTGTCGGTGGGAGAGCCAAAGGAAATTATGATAGAGATGGCACAGCTGGTTTGCGAGGAACTTCCTTGGGAAAAGCCCCGTTATTTAATGGGAGTAGGTATGCCTGAGGACCTCTTGATGGCAATAGGGGTGGGTGTTGATATGTTTGACTGCGTGGCACCCACCCGTATGGCACGCACGGGGACCCTATTCACCTCCCAAGGAAAGCTGAACATAAGAAAGGAAATTTACAAAAAGGACTTTTCTCCACCGGACCCAGAGTGCGACTGTTATACCTGCCAGAACTTCTCCAGGGCTTACCTGAGGCACCTTTTCCACGCAGAAGAGATCTCCGCTTACATTTTAAACACTATACACAACCTCCACTTCTACCACAGGCTTATGGAGGGTGCAAGAAGGGCAATAGAGGAGGG
>WYEK01000135.1 GCA_009903855.1 Thermocrinis sp. | reverse complement strand
ATAGACCCGGTCCCTTGGCACCTATGACCCTTCCCAAACGGAATATAACCGCCCTCTCGTACTCTGGCACCATCCTTAGGGAAACGGCCAAAAAGATAACTACAAATATGGCTATTACTATGAGGGGTGAAAAATCCATGACTAAACCTCCCAAAATTTTTAAAGCCTCTCCCCCAAAGATGGAAAGGAGTACAATGCCTATAAAAATTATAAAAGGTAGAAGATCAAGGATGCCCTTCATTTCAAACCTCCGTTCCGCCCAAGGTTAAGGATTTGACCCTTATGGTAGGTTGGGCATCTGATACGGGTACCCCCTGTCCGTCTTTACCACAGGTGCCAATGCTCCAACCCAGGTCCCATCCCACTCCGTCCACATCCTGAAGAACCTTTGGACCGTTGCCGATCAAGGTGGCGGACCTTATTGGATAGGTGATCTCCCCGTTCTCTATCATATACCCCTCCATGATCTCAAAGACAAAGTCTCCGGTCACCGTATTCACTTCCCCGCCACCCATCTTAACCACATAAACACCTTTCTTCGTATCCCTTATTATATCCTCCGGGTTATCCTTACCGGCAGCTATGTAGGTGTTGGTCATGCGCACCATGGGTATGTGGGCGTAGCTTTGCCTTCTACCGTTTCCTGTAGAGCTTTTACCCTCCCTCATAGCGCTTAGCCGATCGTACATATATCCCACCAAGTAGCCCTTATCTATAAGAACTGTTCTTTGGGAAGGCACCCCTTCGTCATCCACCACAAAGTGTCCGTTCTTTCCTACAATAGAGCCATCGTCTATAACTGTGATCAGTTCGCTGGCAACCTTCTGCCCCAGCTTTCCCTTATACACAGAGAGCCCCTTTTGTACAAGGTCTGCCTCCAAGCCATGTCCGACCGCCTCGTGGATCATGGTTCCACCCGCTTCTCCGGAGAGCACCACGGTAAATTGCCCCGCAGGGGCAGGCTTTGCGGAGAGCATCAAAAGGGCCCTCTTGGCGGACTTTTCCGCCACCAGCTCTGGGGGCGTTTCTTCAAAAATTTCAAAGCCCTTTGTGCCACCTACAGACTCGTAACCCCTTTGCAAGGTTTTTCCGTCGCTTGCCACCACCTCCACAAAGAAAACCACCCTCTTTTGTAGGTCTTCCGCCCATTCACCAAGGGAGTTTATTATCATTATGTCCCGGGTTTTGTCCATAAGGACTGCGAGCACTTGCTTTATCTTATCTCCGTAGCTCCTTGCCTTTTGGTTAGCCCTGTGCAAAAGCTCCGCCCTGTAGCTAAGGCTCATTTCATCCGGGTCTATCAGAGTTAAAGTCCAGCCCTTTATGTGCCTCTTGCCTATGGCTACGGGTCCATGTCCTTGTCCCCTTGCCAAGGTCTTTGCAATCTCCAAAAGGTTTTCGTAGGTGATCTCCGTGGTGTAGCCATAATAGGTTTTCCCTCCCTTTATTAGCCTTATGCCAACACCCTCCTCTTCTCCCCACTGAACCTTATCAATCTTGTTGTCTTCTAATTGCATCCGACAAATGCGGGACCGCTCGTAGAAAATCTCTCCATACTCTCCACCCTGAGAAAGTAGGTTAGAAAGTATATAGCCTGCCTTTTCCTTTATAAGTTCTTTTGCGCTCACGACCAATACCTCCCAAAGGTTTCTAAGGGTATGTTGGGCTCTGGGTTTATGTCCTCTGGAGCGGTAATACCCCTTTTGAACCTTTCAGTGCCCGCATAGGCAATCATCACCGCGTTATCGGTGGATAGCCTTGGATGGGGTATGTATGCAGAGATTATACCCTTTTCTGTGAGCTTTTGAAATCTTTCTCTTAGCTCACTGTTAGCAGAGACACCCCCTACCACAGCAACTCTCTTTACGCCCGTAAGTTCTACTGCCTTTAAAAGCTTTGCCTCCAAAACGTCCAAGACCGCCCGCTGAAAGGATGCAGAAAGGTCCTCTTTGGAATAGTTCCCACCTTCTACGATCTTTCGGACTGCTGTCTTTAGCCCACTAAAGGACATGTTCAGGCTGGGATCGTCAATCATCGGCCTGGGCAGTGGATACTTGGGCTCTCCCTGCCTTGCCAGACGGTCAATTATGGGACCTCCCGGGTATCCAAGCCCCATGAGCCTTGCAACCTTGTCGTAACTTTCACCCACTGCGTCGTCCAAGGTGCCACCCAAGAACCTGTATTTACCAAACCCTTCCACCAAGTAAAGGTCCGTGTGCCCTCCAGAAACCACCAAAGCCAAAAAGGGTTCTTCAATGGGTCTTTCCACGAAGACAGAGTATATGTGCCCCTCCAGGTGATGGACAGGCACCAAGGGCTTTTTCAGGGTGTATGCCAAAGACTTGGCAAAGGACACACCCACCACCAAAGACAGGATCAGTCCAGGGGTAAGGGTAAAGGATATGAAATCTACCTTCTTTAGGTCAAAGCCAGCCCTGTCTAAAAGAAGCTTAAGCAAGGGTAAAAGGTTCTTGGTGTGCTCTCTTGCGGAGAGCTCTGGAACCACTCCCCCGAACTGCTCGTGCACCTTTGCCTGAGATAGCAAAACCTCCCCTATAACACCCTCCTTATCTGAGTATATGGCCAGTGCGGTCTCGTCGCAGGAGGTTTCCACCGCCAAGGTAATCATAGGTTGGCTACCTTTTTGAGAGCTTGCCCGGACCTTATGAGCTCTATTGCCTTGCTCAGTTGGGGATCCTTCTCGGGAAGGAGTATCAACCCATTCTTGCCCTCCAATTTTTTCTGCCTTATGGCTTCTTGGAGTGCCTCTTCCTGCTTTTCGTCCATCGCTACCTGAACGTCTGGAACTATGCCCTTGTGGTGGATGAGCCTACCCAAAGGTGTGTAGTAGTAGGCTACTGTTAGTTTCAAAGCCGATCCATCCTCTAAGGGTATTATGTTTTGAACAGAAGCCTTACCAAAGGACTTTTCACCCACTATGAGCGCCCTTTTGTAGTCTTGGAGGGCACCCGCTACGATCTCGGAGGCACTGGCAGAACCCTTGTTTATGAGAACTACTACCGGAAGATCGTCGGGCACCACAGGCTTTCTTCTGGCAAAATACTTTTGAGTTTCTCCGTTCCTGCCCCTTGTATAAACCACCAACTTACCCTCGGGGAGGAAAAGGCTTGCCACATTAACCGCCTCGCTGAGAAGCCCACCCGGATCGTTCCTCAGGTCAAGGATAATACCTTTAACCCTTTGGGAGGTCAGCTCTTTAAGGGCCTTTTCCACCTGAACGCTAACATTCTCATTAAACTGGGAGAGCTTTATGTACCCCACATCTCCCAAGGTGGTCCATTTTACGCTCTCTATCTTTATAAGAGCCCTCTCAAGCTCTATCTTCATAGGCTTTTCCATTCCCTTCCTGTATATGGTTAGCTGAACCTTTGTGCCCACCTTTCCCCTTATCCTTTGCACCACATCTATAAGGCTCATGTTGGAAGTGTCCTCACCATCTATCTCAAGGATCACATCCCCAGGCTTTATGCCTGCTTTGAAGGCGGGCGTTCCCTCAATGGGCGATATTACAACGGGCCTTCCTTTTTCCATGCCGATCTCAATGCCCACACCACCAAACTCACCCTCCGTTTCCTGCCTGAAGCTCTCGTACTGCTTGGGGGTGAAAAAGCTGGAGAAGGGGTCCAAGGATTTGGTCATTCCGTTCAAAGCACCGTATATGAGGTCCTTGGTATTTACCGGTTCCACATAGTTTTCCTTTATGATTCGGAGGACATCGGTGAACATTCTTAGGTATTTGTATTCGTCCTCCGACTGCCTACCTTGGGAGGCAAAACCCACTATAAAGCCAAGGGCAAAGGTAATTAAGGCTACACCAAAGATCTTAAATTTGTTCAAAGTACCCATGCTTTATAAATATAACACCTACACTGCTCCTCCTCTCATGTATATTACTTTTTCACCGCCTCCGTCTCTTCAAGGTATCCCCTCAGCACCACATAGCCCACCAACCAATTGCCATACCTCGGGAATATCAAATTCCTCTTTTCAAAGTTAAGGGTCTTGCCAATGCTATCCAAAAGCATGCCACCCGCATAAAGATTATCCACACTGAAAACATCCTTCACTTTTTCTATCTGCTTTTTAGCCTTGTCTCTGAGCTCAGGCTTTAGCTTTGAGAGGTCAGGGTTTAAAACTCTGTCTGGATTTTGCCGGACCGCCAGCGTGAAGTTTCTAATATCCAAGCTACTCAGCTTAACGTAAGCCTCTTCAACCTGCCCCGGCTTTTGAAGAGTGGTTATAGCCCAAACAATGCCACCCACCAAGAAAACGTTCTGCCTGTTTAGGTAAGCAGGGTTCTTTTGGGCTTCCCTTTTGAGCACAGGCTCCACCTCTTTATTCAAAACTTCCACCAACTCCGTTCTGAAATCTTTACCCTTGCTTGCCCTCTCCGTCAGGCTCACAGTCCCATAAGGAATCTCAAGGCTCTTCACGTTTATGGAGCCTCCTACCTTTTCAAGGTATCCTATCTTTGTGTTTCCACTGCCTACATCCACAAAGATGGAGTTATAAAAATACTTGGGCGGAACAGCCCCCGCAATACCAAAAAGCACCTCATCCTTAACCGTCAAAAACTCCAACTTATAACCCGTGA
>WYEK01000101.1 GCA_009903855.1 Thermocrinis sp. | reverse complement strand
CCTGCTGACATGATAGGAGACTTTATGCTCTGGCTTGAGGAGACAGGTTCAACACAGAGCGTTCTTAAAGAGTTCTCTTTTCCCTACCGCACTGTCGTGGTGGCAAACAGGCAAAGGGAAGGCAGGGGAAGGTTTGGAAGAAAGTGGCACTCGGAGGAGGGTGGGCTTTATTTTAGCTTTCTTTTAAGGGCGGAGGATTTTAAAGAGCTTTTGCCACTGCCCTTGGTGGTAGGCTACGGCGTCCTCTTGCAAATCGAAAGAAAGGGATTTAAACCTATGCTGAAGTGGGTAAATGATGTGTATATATCGGGTAAAAAGGTCTGCGGTGTGCTAGTGGAAAGATCTAAAGAAAAGATAGTGGTAGGCGTGGGCATAAACCTAAATCAGAAGGAATTTCCCTCGGACCTTATGGCAACATCTCTATACATGCTTAGGAATGAGGTTTTTGAAAAAAAAGACTTTCTCCTTGAGACGTTGGAAATCCTTGACAGGGTTTTGGAGGAGTTCAAGAACTTTGGCTTTGAAAAATTTAGACCTGCCATAAGGCAAAGGCTTATGTTCTTGGGGGAGGAGGTTATTGTTTATTCTCAGGAGCCCGTAGTGGGCATCTTTGAGGACATAGACCAAGAGGGTAGCTTACTGCTAAGAACTGCCCAAGGGCTTTTAAAGTTCAACGCAGGAGAGGTTAGCCTTAGAGGTTCAAAGATACCTTAGCGTTGTACAGCTTATCTTCTAAACCCAAAAGCCCTGAAGTTCTCTTAGCTTTTTTACGGGGTCTTGGCTCTTCATCAAGCTTGTGCCTATCAAAAAGGCGTCCGCACCAAGGTTTTCAAACTCAAGCACCTGCTCCCTTGTTTCTATTCCGCTCTCCACCACCACAAACTTGGCACCGAGTTCCTTAAGTTTTGGCACCAAAGTCCTTGATAGGTTAAGGTCTATCTTCAAAGTTTCCAAATCCCTGTTGTTTATGCCAATGATGTGGGCGCCAGCCTTTAAAGCCCTCTCTGCTTCCTTCAGATCAAAGACCTCCACAAGGGCAGACATACCAAGCTCCTTTGTATAGTTAATAAGCTCCTCCAAAACTCTCTGTTCAAGGGCTCTGACTATCAGCAAAACCGCATCCGCACCAAAGGCTTTTGCCTCAAGCACTTGCAATGGGTCAAAGATAAAGTCCTTCCTCAGCAATGGCAGTGGGCAACTTTGTCTTACCTCCCACAGGTCCTCCAAGGAACCCTTGAAGTACTTATCCTCAGTTAAAACCGATATGGCAACAGCTCCTCCTTCCCAATAAAGTTTTGCCTGCTCCTTTGGAGAGACCTCCTTTATAAGACCAGCGGAGGGAGATGCCTTTTTAACCTCCGCTATGATCCTTGTCCTACAGCTCCTTAGTGCATCCTCAAAGCTATAAAATCCTTCCCTTTTCTTAACCTTTTCCCAAAGAAATTCTTCGTATTCTTTATCCTTTCTGAGGGTTTGCCGTTTGTAGGAGAGTACCTCTTCGAGAAAGCTCAGGGATATATCCTCCTGTAGTTTTTACCTTCCTTTTTGTAGATGGCTTCCACAAAAAAGCCATTCTCTTGTAGCTCCTTGTAGATTTCCCTTGCCTTTTCCTCTCCCTTTATAGCAAGAACTACACCGCACCTTGGGTCTATCTCGTCTGGAATGGGGATAAGCTTAGCCCTTCCCTTTAGATATTTCTCAGCCCTCGTACCCTCCGATATGGCAGAAAAGGTTATAAAGTGGTCTGGCTTTTCCGCAAATGGGTTCAACATCATCAAAATGTGCCTTAGGTGTAGCTTCACTCCAAGAGAGTGGAACTTTATCCAATACCAGAGGGAGGGCTCAATTGCGGTGGAGACCTTTTTAACCTGCGCTATGACCTTGTCCCCTTCCTTTTTTAAGCTAAGAAGTTGATTGCCCGTTTGCTTGCACCAATTGAATATGTCCCTCTCAAAGCCCAGGTCCGTGGATATCACTGTTATAACCTCGCCCTCCTTTAGCCTCTTTATGTTCTCGGAGGTGATCACTATGGGCAAAGGGCACATAAGACCAGACAGGTCTAAAACTTTTTCCTTTTCCCTTTCCAAAACCTCCATGGCAACACCCTCACACTGCAATCTTTACTGCCTGTTCTTTGCCTTCAAAGCCTGTTATATAAAAGCTCAACATCTTGGCACACCTACTTAAATTCTCCTTTAGCTCCGTATCCATAAGTTCTGCAGGATGGTTAAGGTAGAAAACAACCAAGGCACTGCCCTCTTCTAAGCTCACTGGCACAGAGATGGTCAAACTGCTTTGGTCTATGAGGCACTCTTTTACAGAACTGTCCTTTAAAGGAAAGACATTTATAGCTTTTAGCTTGAACATTTCCTTTACACCAATAAGATATTCCTCTGGATTCTTGCTGTCAAGCAACTCTAATAGTTTAAGTAGCGTTTCCTTCTGCCTTTTTTCCCTCTCAAGGGCCGAAAGTTCCTCTTGAAGGCTTCTGTATGCCCTCCTCAGTTCCCAAAAATACCTTCTATCCTTCTGAAGGCTCCTAAGCAACTCTACAGAGGAGGGAGAGATCCCCAACGCCAAAGTTAAAGGAAAAAACAAAAGCCCCTTCAAGCCAAAGTTGTAAACGCTAAGGGCAGTGGCAGAAAGAACAGATATAAAGAAAGGTACAAGATTTTTGGGAAAGCTATAGAGGGAAGGCACCAAAAGGGAAAAAATAGCCAAAGGCTCTCCCGAAAGTAAAGCCAAGGGTATAAGGAAGAAAAAGTCTATGTAATCGTTTAGTTTTCTAAGCTTGAAGGAGTAAAAATAATTCACCAGGGCAGTAGAAAGATAAAGGGAAGATATAACCACTATCACCGCCTTTTGGGTGTATCCCGGAAGGTAAAGGAGGGCATGGAGGATAAAAAACAAAAAAAGCAAAAACCTTAAAAAGGTGATCAAAAACACCTTGTTTAGCCACACAGTGCTAATATTATATCCTTTAATGGAAAAAAAGATAAACATAAGCCTCCTTTTGGAAAGCTTCCACAATTTGGAAAAGGCTTACGCAAACCTAAAAAAGCTTCTCTCTTTGGGCAAGGAAGAGTTTGTTAAAAACAAACTTATCCAGGATAAGGTTAGGGTAGATTTCAACTTAGCCTTTGAAAGCTGTATGAGACCCTGTAGGCACCTTTCGGTGGTTTTTGGTCTAAAGACCTCCTCAAAGGATTGTTTGGTAAAACTTGGAGAGAAGGTGGGTTATGAGGACCTTGAGACCCTCCAAGCCTTTATAGATTTTTACTTTAAATACAGGGACCTGAAAGAGTCGGTCCAGCCGGAGGAACTGTACGATTTCTTGGAAAAGAACCTACATGTTTTTAAGGATTATGCAAGGGCGGTGGTGGAGTATGTTAAACAAACTACTGGTAATTATCTTCTCATAGACTTTGAACTTCTAAAGGAAAAGGCAAAGTTTGTTAAGGATTCTGTGAATAAAATAAACTTCGTTTTATCGGTGGGCTTGGAGGAGTTCAAAAAAAAGCCTATGTATCACGACAGGGTCAAATACTTTTATCAGGTGGCTTACGATTCCCTCTTTGACATTTGCAAACACCTCGCACCAAAGTTTGGCATAAAAAAATTCGGTGATGATTGTCTTTTAAAGATGGTGGAAGGCGGTATAATCTCTCCTCAGTATTACCCAGTTCTGCTTAAGATGATGAACCTAAAAAACAAGCTTATAAGCACTTGGGATATAGATTTGGAAAGCCTATACAGAGAGTTAATGGAACTCAAAGACTATTTTGAACCACTACTAAAGGAAATATCCTCTTCTCTCAAAAGCCTGTTAGATAAAATCGCCAGCCATCAAAAACAACTCCAACAAAACAGCCAAGGGCAAGAAAAGGACCAAAGGGAATAGCAAAGTTCACGCTTTTATGTTTTATCAGTATAGGAAGCACATAAAGGAGCCCAAATAGGGAGCCCAAAAAGACCGCACTAACCACACCCCAAATGCCCGTCCAACTACCTATAAGAGCCATAAGCTCCACATCTCCAAACCCAAGCCCCTCAAACTTTCTGACCTTTTTGTAGTAAAGGTATATAAGTAAAAAGGGCAGAGCACCCGCCAGTATTCCCAAGAGGCTTTCATAAAGGCTAAAGTCTTCCCTAAAGACGGAGATAATCACACCCAGGACTGTTCCACCCAACATCAACGGCTCCGGAAGGCTAAAGGTATCCCAATCTATCAGGCTAAGCACCAGCAGTAAGGAAAAGAATACGTAAAGTCCAAGGGCGGTAATGCTAAAGCCCCACTTGTAATAGGAGAGAACCGCCAGAAAACCGCTAAAAGCCTCTACCAAAGGGTATCTGATGGATATTTTGGCAGAGCAGTTTGGACATTTTCCCCTCAAGAGGACGTAGGAAATTATTGGAATGTTGTTATACCACTTTATGGGTGTTTTACAGCTTGGACAGTGGGAGGGAGGATTAACAATGGACATACCACGAGGGATTCTGTATATGAGCACGTTGTAAAATGAGCCAAGCACCGCACCAAGCAAAAAGAGGAATACGTAAATCATAGTATCATTTTATCCTTTGTGTGCCAATGAGTTTGTATTTTTTAGAACAATCTTTTCCACTCTTGACGCCTTTGGAATCTAAGAATATACTAATATTATGATTAAAATCATAAAAGGAGGTGTTGTCATACCTCGGGTGAGAAATTCGGAGAAGCTGTAAATCTCTTAGGAAAAAAGCCTTGGCAAGGAGGGGGCTTACAATACCCCCAAACCCCACCAAGGAGGTAGTAAAATGGAAAATCACCTC
>WYEK01000087.1 GCA_009903855.1 Thermocrinis sp. | reverse complement strand
CTTCCCACGGAGGAGGATTTTCCACAAACGTGTCCATATACCTTTGAGCAGGTGATGGAATACAGACCTTGGATGAAGGAGTCTTAAAGCTTTTGAGATTTCACAAAGTTTATGGCTTCCTCTTTGGTCTTTACAATTCCTTCCCATTGGGCTTGCTCCAAAGCCCTTTTTATCTCCCCTACCTTTGGACCCGGACCTATTCCTAAAATCTCCATGATCTCATCTCCGGAGAGCAGAGGCTTTGTGGGTATTTTGCTAAGCTCCTTTCTTCTAAAATCCTCAAGTTCGTGTATGGTCTTCAAAAGCCAACTGATTTCCTCCTGATCGTCTCCGCTGGCAAAGGCATCCGCAATGGCGTGCAAAAAGAGCCAACCTGCAATATCTCCGCAATCCCTCCAAAACTTTGCCTTCCCTCGGTTTGTAAGCTCACCCTTTTTGAGGGCTTCCCTCAGGTAAAAGGGTCGCAGATGATGTTCCACCAATTTGGAAACAAACTGAATTGCATCATCCCCCAACCTTAGCCTTTTGAGAATGTCCCTTGACATTTGGGCTCCCAATTTATCGTGATTGTAAAAGGTAGCCCTGCCATCCCTTAGCTCAAAGGTGTAGGGTTTGGCAATATCATGAAGAAGGGCAGAGAGCTTGAGGAGTTCCAAATCGGAGAATTCCCCCAAAAAGTCTTTCTCTCCTATTCCTTTCAAAAGCTCTGCGGGCAAAAACCTTTCTCTTTCTTCCACCGCTTGGTCTATAAACTCCATAATTCTCAGCATGTGCTCATCGAGGGGGTATTTGTGATGTTGCCCTTGGTTTGTGATCTCCTTCCATCTTTCCGTCTCCGGAATGATCTGCTGGAGCAGATTGTTTTCATAAAGTAGCCGGATAACCTTTCCGCCTTCTCTGTGCCTTAGAATTTTTAGCAGTTCCAAGGAGACCCTTTCCATGGGTGCCTTTTTTATAAGCTCCGCCTTTTTCCTGACAAAGTCCAAAAAGTCCTGGGTTAGGTCTAACCTTTTTTCCACGCTGAGCCTAAAGCCCCTCAGCATTCTGACAGGGTCCTCTTCTAAGTTCTTCAAGGACACAGGTCTAAGGATGCCCTCCTGCAGGTCTTCCATACCATGGGCTGGATCATAGAGGATCGTTTGCTTGGCACCTATGCTAAGAACATCATCAATGCTAACAGCCATAGCGTTGGCGGTAAAGTCCCTTGAAAGAAGGTCCTCTATCAGAGCCTTCTCCACGTCCTTTCCCTTTATTTGGGCAAAGTCAAACCTGTACTTGTAAGGTGGAAGATTTATTATGACGGTGGCTATGGTGGGTCTTCTAAAAAGCCCCTTCTTTTCAAACTCAAAGTATGACCCTCCCACAAGCTTTGCAAAATCTGATGCCACCTTTAACGGGTCGCAGGTAAGCAGTAGGTCTACGTCTATCTTATAGCCAACCGGTTCCCCAAGAACCCTGTCCCTTATCCATCCACCCACAATAAAGCAATAGCAATCTCTCGGTAGAACTCTGGCAAGATCGTCAAAGTAGGAAAGGTAAAAGTTCAAGCCATGAAGGGTATGTTTTACACCCTTTTCAAACAAAATCTCTTCCATAAAAGAAAAAAATATATAAAGCCCTCCGAAGGGGGAAAGGTGTGTCAGGAAATTACTCTTACGTTCTTTGCCCTCGGTCCTTTTGCGTCCTGCTCCACCTCAAACTCTACCCTTTGACCTTCCTGAAGGGTTTTGAAACCCCTCTGCTGAATGGCGGAGAAGTGTACAAAGACATCCCCTTGATTGTCATCGCGGGTTATGAAGCCATAACCCTTTTCCTTGCTGAACCACTTAACGGTGCCTGTGAACTTCATGGTGCTAAAAACCTCCTACAAAAAATTTACTTAGAGCGGAACTACAGAAGGTTAGGCGCCCTCCCTTCCATAGAACAGCTCAATGCGTATAATTATAATCCCAAACAAAAAAAGTGCAAGTTTTTTTAATCTCCCGAATGTAAAGCGGTGGTAGAATTCCAAAAGCCAAAGAACAAGTACACCTACATACCCATAAACCATGAGCTCAATCATACAGGTTTTGGGATAAAATTACCTTTGGAGGTGCTGTAAATGTTTGAAGAGGTAACAGATAAGGATATATACGACAGGGCAATTTCTGCGGAAAAGCCTGCGGTGGTTGTTTTCTACAAGCCCGGTTCGGAGAAAAATCAAGAGCTCTTTGACCTTCTTGCCAAGTTTAAGGCAATATATGGTGATAAGGTCAATTTCTTTGCCATGAACGCAGAAGAAAACACCACTCCCGAAGACCTGGGCGTTTTTCACTTTCCGACAGTGCTTTACTTTAGGGACACTATGGAACTGGAAAGGCACGATTACCTGCCCACAGAGGAGGAAGTAGAAACTGCAATAAGGAGGCTTTTGAGGCTATGAAACTCCTCTGGGCTCCTTGGAGAAGCGGATACGTGGAAAAGATAGACCAAACTTCTGGATGCTTTTTGTGTGATGCGGTCTCCCAACCGGAAGAAAAGCTGAGGGATCATTTGGTGTTATACAGAGGTAAAAAAGCTTTTGTGATATTTAACAAATATCCATACAATGCGGGGCATTTAATGGTTGCCCCCACCGAACACATAGGGAACTTTTGCCTTTTGGACCAAAAGACGGTTTTGGAAATTCACAGACTAACGGTTGTTTCCATTAAGGCTTTAGAGGAGGTTATGAAGCCCCACGGCTTTAATCTTGGCTACAATTTGGGTAGGTCTGCGGGTGCGGGCTTAGAAAGCCACATTCACCTTCACATAGTTCCTAGATGGAATGGAGACACAAACTTTATGCCCACCATAGCCAAAACAAAGGTGATATCCCAAGACCTCTGGGAACTTTACGACCGCATAAAGCCCTCCTTTGAAAGGCTTGTAAATGCTACTTGAGGTAAAAGACCTTTCCCTAAGCTACGGTGATAAAAGGGTTTTAAAGAATGTTAGCTTTTCCTTAAACAGAGGAGAGGTCCTGTGTATAGTGGGTGAGTCCGGTTCAGGAAAGAGTTCCATTTTGCTGTCTATTATGGGTCTTTTGCCCAAGAACGCAAAGCTGAGCGGTAGTATCTTTTTGGAAGGAAATGAACTTTTGAACCTGCGGGAGGAAGAGTACAGAAAGCTAAGAGGTAAAGAAATAGGTATAGTCTTTCAGGAGCCCTCTCTGTATTTGGACCCTCTTTTTAAGGTAAAGGATCAGATCCTTGAGGCATACACCGCCCACTTCGGTAAAGCAGGTGGAGAGGAGATGGTAGCGGAAGTGCTAAAAAAGGTTGGTGTGCAGGATGTGGAAAGGGTTATGAACTCTTACCCTCATCAGCTGTCTGGAGGACTAAGGCAGAGGGTTTGCATTGCCATTGCGGTGGTTTGCAACCCAAAGCTGGTGCTGGCGGACGAGCCCACCACTGCTTTAGACTTAACCGTTCAAAGAAAGATCTTGGGACTTTTTACCCAGTTAAAGGAGGAGGGAAAGGGCATTATTTTGGTAACCCATGATTTTGGAGTAGTGGCGGAGGTGGCAGACAGGGTTTTGGTTTTAAAAGAGGGAGAAGTGGTGGAGGAGGGCGATGTGGTTTCTATTTTTGATGCACCAAAAAGCCCATACACAAAAGCCCTGCTCTCTGCCACATACCTTAAAGCCTAAACGGTGCCCTCCTCTCTAATTCTCTGCCTTGAGAGGATGTAGTTCTTTCTTAGAATAGCCCTATTGAGGGCATCCACAAAGCCCTGCACACTTGCCTTTATCACATCCACATCCACACCCCTTCCGGAGGACTTAATACCATCAAGCTCTATCACGAGCCTTGATTCCGCTTGGGCGTCCGTGTTGGGCGTTAGGGCTTTTATGGAAAAATCCAAGAGCTTGGGCTCTATACCCAGTGCTTTTTGTATTGCCTTTATTATAGCATCCACAGGACCGTTTCCAGTGGAAGTGGCTGTCCTCTCTTCTCCCATGTAAGAGAGCACCACCGTTGCGGTGGGAAGTAGCTTGTCTCCCGTCTGAACCTGATAGTGAAGAACCTGCACCGGCTCCTCCTCTTCTACCTTCATAACCTCCTCGTAGATGATCGCCTCCAAGTCTTCTTCGTACACCTCTTTTTTCTTGTCCGCAAGGGCTTTGAACTTCTCAAAGATTTTGTCTATTTCCTCCTCCGAAAGCTCATAGCCCATTTCCTTTAGCTTGCTTTTGAGGGCATGCCTGCCGGAGTGCTTTCCGAGCACTATGCGGGTGGATGGGAAGCCCACATCCTCTGGGCTCATGATCTCATAGGTCAATGGATTAGAGAGTACGCCGTGCTGGTGAATGCCCGATTCATGGGCAAAGGCGTTGTCTCCAACCACCGCCTTATTGGGTGGCACAAAGCTCCCGGTGATCCGGCAAAGTAGCCGGCTGGTTTTATAGAGCTCCTTGGTGTTTATGTTGGTGTATAGCCCACCAAAAAAGTCCTTTCTTACCTTCAGAGCCATCACTATCTCTTCCAACGCCGCGTTGCCAGCCCTCTCTCCTATACCGTTTATAGTGCATTCTACCTGCCTTGCCCCGTGCTTTACCGCCATCAAAGAGTTTGCTACAGCCATACCAAGGTCATCGTGGCAATGGACGCTAATTATAGCCTTGTCTATGTTTGGCACATTGTTGCGAATATCCTCTATGAGCTGGGCAAACTCCTCCGGCACCGCATAGCCCACCGTGTCCGGTATGTTTATAACAGTGGCACCCGCCTTTATTGCCCTTTCTATGATCCTATACAAAAACTCCCTCTGACTGCGCGTAGCATCCTCACACGAAAACT
>WYEK01000036.1 GCA_009903855.1 Thermocrinis sp. | reverse complement strand
AAAGATTTAGCCAGTGTGAAGACGGGAGTGTTTGTGATATAGGATAGGATAAACAGGGCACAGAGTTGGAGGTCAGAGACTTTTGGAGGTCTGCCTGCCTTTTTCTTTTCCTGATCAACTCCAAGGTAGAAAGTTAGGGACTGTAGGATCATTTGGTATAAACTATAGAGGTGATTTTTCATGTTATTACCTCCTTGGTGGGGTTTGGGGGTATTATAAGCCCCCTCCTTGCCAAAGCTTTTTTCCTAAGAGATTTACAGCTTCTTTGAATTTCTCACCCGACGTTTTTGAGCTATTCGTTAAAATAAAAAATCATGGAATTTGAACCGGTTATAGGGCTTGAGATCCACGTACAATTGGACACTAAAACCAAAATGTTCTGCTCGTGCCCTGTGGAGTTTGGAGCAGAGCCCAACAGCCTTGTGTGTCCTGTATGCCTCGGTCTGCCAGGTAGTCTTCCCGTGGTCAATAAAAGGGCTGTTGAGTACGCCATAAGGGCAGCTTTAGCCCTTAATTGCAAGGTGCATACCTTTTCTGTTTTTGCCCGAAAGAACTATTTCTATCCGGACCTGCCAAAGGGATATCAAATATCCCAGTATGAACAGCCCTTGGCTACCGACGGGTGGGTGGAGGTCAACGGTAGGAAAATTCGCATAAGGAGACTGCACTTAGAGGAGGATGCGGGCAAAAGCATTCACGAAGGCAACAAAACTTACATAGACCTAAACAGGGCTGGCACACCACTTATAGAGATCGTTACTGAGCCAGACATAGATTCTCCGGAGCTTGCAAGGGAATTTTTGGAGACCCTCCGGAACATACTCCGGTATGCGGGCGTCTCTAAGGCGGATATGGAGAAGGGACAACTAAGGTGCGACATAAACCTTTCTCTAAGACCTAAGGGCACAGATCAACTTGGCACAAAAGTAGAAATAAAGAACGTCAATTCCTTTAGGTTTGTTCAGAAGGCAATAGAGAGCGAGATAGAAAGGCAGGCAAAAATTCTCTCCACTGGTGGAAAAGTAGTGCGGGAAACCCGCACCTTTGACCCATCCACCGGGCTCACCCATCCCATGAGAACCAAAGAAGAGGCGGAGGACTACAGATACTTCCCGGACCCGGACCTTCTACCTTTGGTAATAAAGGAGGAGTGGATAGAAGAGATCAGGGCAACCATGCCTGAACTTCCCAAACAAAGGTATGAAAGGTTTATAAGGAACTATGCCCTTTCTTCCTACGACGCAAAGGTGCTAACGGACTTAAAAGAGCTTGGAGATTTCTTTGAGAAAGCCCTCAGCTTTTACCCTGAAGACCCAAAGCTAACATCCAACTGGCTTTTGAACGACTTTCTGGGACAATTAAGAGACCGTGGGCTGAGCCTTGAAGAGTCACCTGTGGACCCAGAAAAGTTTTCCAAACTAATAAAACTCATAAAGGAGGGTGTGCTCTCTTCCAAGCTTGCCAAAGAGGTGCTCTCTCAGATGTTTGAAACTGGAGAGGACCCGGATACGATCGTGGAAAAGAAGGGTCTCAAGCAGATAACCGACGAGAGCTCTCTGATGGCTATCGTGCAAGAGGTTTTAAACGCCCATCCAAAGGAGTACGAAAGGCTCAAAGCAGGAGAGACAAAGCTTATAGGCTTTTTTGTAGGACAGGTTATGAAGGCTACAAAAGGGAAGGCAAACCCTCAACTGGTAAATAAAATCCTCAACGAGGTGCTGTCTCAATGAAAATAGCCATAGGTTCAGACCACGCGGGCTTCAGACTAAAGGAAAAAATAAAAGAGTTTTTGCTATCCAAGGGCTATGAGGTTTTAGACTTTGGAACTAATTCCACTGAATCCACCCATTATCCCATCTTTGCCAAAGAGGTGGCAAGGGCAATTCAAAGAAGGGAGGCGGATTTTGGCATTCTCATCTGTGGAAGCGGTATAGGAATGTGTATAACCGCCAACAAGTTTAAGGGCATTCGGGCAGCGTTGTGTCTGAATGAATACATGGCACGCATGAGCAGAAGACACAACAACGCCAACGTACTTTGCCTTGGAGACCGAGTTTTGGGAGAAGAATTAGCCCTTTCCATAGTGTCCGCTTGGCTCAGTGAGGAGTTTGAAGGCGGAAGGCATCAAAAGAGGCTGGAGCTCATACAAGAGATAGAAGAAGGTATATGTTAAAATACCTTTTCAGGAGGCTAGGATGGAAATACAGCAAGCCCTTTATCCGAACGTAACACTGTTCGTGCAAGCCTTCCTTTTTCTAATCTTCCTGTTCATAATAAGGCAGATCCTCGTAAAGCCCTACAGTGCGGTAATAGAGGAGAGGGAGAGCATTACTGCAAAGAACTATGAAGAGGCAAAGAAACTCCAAGAGGAAGCCAGTAAGTTCTTTGAACTGGCAAAGGAAGAGTTGGAAAAGGCAAGCTTGACCTCCAAAGAGATATTAAACTCTGCAAAGAGGGAAGTGGAAAAGATCAAGGCGGAAAGGATCGCACAGGTGGAAAAGGAAGCTCAGGAGGAGATAGAAAGGGCAGTGGAGGAAATAAGGAAAAAACTTGAAGAAGAAAAACAAAAACTTCAAGAAAGGGTAAAGGATATCGCGGAAGAAATCGTGAGAAAAATAGAAGAGGAGGCGGCGTAATGGCAGAAGGGCACCACACCATAGAGCTAGTTTGGAAGGGGCTCAACATACTGCTCTTTTTGGCGATAGTCTATTTCTTTGGTAAAAAGCACATAAGCCAAGCCTTTGAAGGCTTTTTTTCCAAACTAACGGAAGGTCTGGAAAGCTCCGAGAAGGAGCTGAAGGAGGCAAAGGAGACTTTAGAAAGGGCGAAGGCAGAGTATGAAGATGCCAAAAGACGCCACACTGAGCAGATAGAACTTGCCAAGCTGACCGCCCAGCAGATGAAGGAAGAGGAGCTCAAAAAAATAGAAGAGGTGGCCAGCAGAATAAAAGAAAAGGCAAAAGAAACCATTGAGTTGGAGACCAAGAAAGCAAAAGAAGAACTCCTGCGGTTTGGAATGAGGCAGGCAAAGGAGCTTGCCCTCCAAAGGCTGTTCCAAGACTTTGAGAACCCAGACATCCAGAAAAAATACGCAGAGAAAATGCTCAGGAAACTGGAGGTACAAAAATGAACAAGGAGCTTTCAAAAAAGCTGGCTAAATCCCTGCTGGGCAAACTTCCTAAAGAAAGGTCTGTTTTAATTCAAGTCAGCGAGTTTCTTGGCTTTGTTTATAACCTATACCGGAAAGAAAGGCTCTTCAGGGACTTTATACTAAATCCACAAGTTCCCAACGAAAAAAAGGTGGAGTATTTAGTAAGTCTTTCTTCAAAATTTTCCTTGCCCTCGGAAGTAAAGGACTTTATAAACTACTTGGTGGAGCTCAACGCAATGCCTATGCTGGGGGAAATCAAAAGACTCTATGATCACGAAGTGGAAAAGTTCCTAAGGCTTTCCAAGGCTTTCATACTCGTTGCCAGAAGGCTTGATGAGAATACCTTAGAGTCCATAAAGTCAAAGGTTCAACAGATCCTCAACAGGGAACTAGAGTTTGAGGTCCAAGAGGATCCATCCCTCATAGGAGGCTTTGTGGTAAAAACGAGCGGTTTTGTTTTGGATGCTTCAGTAAAGAGGACTTTAGAAAAATTAACATAGGAGGTTCCAGATGGCGGTGGAGAGAACTTTGGTAATTGTTAAACCCGATGCCTTTGAGAAGGGGGCAACTGGTAAAATAATAGACAGGTTCCTATCGGAAGGCTTTAAGATTGTTGCCCTCAAGCTCTTTAGGTTCACCACAGAGCAGGCAAAGGGCTTTTACATAGTGCACAAAGACAGACCCTTCTACGGGGAGCTTGTGGAGTTTATGACATCGGGACCTGTGGTCGCCATGGTTTTAGAAGGAGAGGATGCCATAAGGAAGGTAAGGGAGATCATAGGTCCCACCGACAGCGAAGAAGCAAGGAGGGTTGCTCCTAACTCCATAAGGGCACTGTTTGGCACCGATAAGGGTAAAAATGCGGTGCACGCCTCAGATTCGGTAGAATCTGCCCAGTATGAGATTCCCTTCATATTCTCAAGGTTGGAGATGGTAGAGTAATGTTTGACTGGAAGAAGTATAAAGAAAAGCTCTTGGCTTTGAGGGAGCTTATTGAAAGGGAAAGACCCTTTGGTGCAGATGTGGATGTAGAATTGGTGCTCCCGGAGGACCCTCAGTTTAAGCTACATAAGGAAGTTCCTTATCTTCTGGTGCGGTTTGAGGTTTCAGAAAACATAACCAAGGAGAGGAAAATAGAGCTCTTTGACTACTACTTGGAGAAGAACACGGAGGAGCTTTTAAAGCTTATAACCGATATGATAGAAGAGTTTGTGGCGGAGTCGGAGAGCTCCGAATACGGCGGTGGGTAGCATGCGTAGTATGACGGGGCTCGGAAGGGCTACCGCGGAGGATGAAGAGAGAAAGGTAACAGTTTTCATAAAGACCTTAAACGGAAAGGGGCTTGACGTTTCAATAAGGTCTAACATAAACCTTTATGAGTTTGAGTTTGAGGTAAGGAATAAGATAAAGGAGTATCTGCAAAGAGGAACTGTTAGCGTTCTCGTGCAGGTAGAAGCAAAAAAGCCAAAGGGAAACGTGGTAAATCCCGACGTCCTGGTTAGCACTTTTCAGTTTTTTAAAGATTTAGCCCAGCGTTCTGGGTTCAATCTCTCCGATGATATGGCTTTTTACGCCTCTTTAAGGTATGTAGAAATGGCGGAGGAGGAGCTAGAAGAAGAGACCAAAACACTCATTATTCAGGCATTGACCGACGCACTAAAGGAAGTTGTAAAGAGCAGGGAAGAGGAAGGAGCAAAACTAAAGGAGGAGCTTCTTTCTAGACTGAGGATTATAAG
>WYEK01000090.1 GCA_009903855.1 Thermocrinis sp. | reverse complement strand
CTATGAACGGTCTCTTTGACCTTGCCTTGGAGGACATAAAGAAACCTATAGAGTGTAGGCTGATTGAAAACTTTACTCTGCGGAGGGTCAACGAAACCTTTCATGGAAGGGATGTGTTTGCGCCAGTCTGTGGCTACCTTTCAAAGGGTGTGCCTTTGGAGTTGGTGGGCAGGAAAATAGAATACGAGTTTTTGCTCAAGTGGGAGAAGGCGGTGGATTTTGAGGATAGAGTGGAGGGAAAGCTGACCTATTTTGACAGATACGGAAACGCCATAACCAACGTGCCATGCGCACGCTATTCCAAGGCTGTTTTCAGAGGAGAGGAAATAAAGGTAGTTAGCCACTTTTTGGCGGGGGAGAGGGGAAAACTAAACAGTCTGTGCGGTAGCTTTGGCTATATGGAGCTTTTTGTCCCACTGGCAAGTGCCAGAGAATTCTTTAACTTGGAGTTGGGGGAAAGGATTGTTTTTTACTTCTGAGGTCTGAAGGCTTTTAGGCGATGTTCATAGGTGGTTATGTATGGACCGCCAATTAGTTCTATGCAGTAAGGAACCGCAGGGAATACCGCATCAAGGCACAGTTTTATAGACTGAGGTTTTCCGGGAAGGTTTATGATCAGGGTAGAGTTTCGGATGCCCGCTGTCTGCCTTGAGAGAATGGCGGTGGGGACCTGCTGGAGGGATACCTGTCTCATCAGCTCGCCAAAGCCCGGAAGCATCTTTTGACAAACTGCCTCCGTAGCCTCTGGCGTTACGTCCCTTGGTGCGGGTCCAGTGCCACCGGTGGTAAGTATCAAACAGCACCCTTCCACATCTGCCATGTGTATAAGGGCACCCTCTATGATCTCCCTCTCGTCGGGAACTATGCGGTAAATGATTTCAAAGGGCGAAGAGACCACTTCATGGAGATACTCTATTATGTACTTTCCGCTTATGTCTTCGTACTCTCCTCTGCTTGCCCTATCTGAAACTGTCAGCACGCCAAACTTCGCTTTTTCCATTTTAAAGTGTTAGGTTTAAAATATTATACTCTTTTCTTTAAAGGAGTGTGCGATGACGGTGTGGGAATACGATTCATGCGGAGTTGGATTTGTATGCCACACAAAGGGTGAAAGAAGCCATCAGATCGTTAGGTGGGGCATAGAGGCGGTCAAAAACCTCACCCACCGGGGTGCAGTGGGTGGAGACGGTAAAACTGGAGACGGTGCGGGCATTCTGCTGGAAATCCCTAGAAAATTCTTTGCGGATTACATAGAGGAAAAGGGACTCTCCATAAGCTCCTTGGACAACCTGGCTGTGGGTGCGGTCTTTCTTTATGAAGACGTGCGCTCCGCGGTGGAGGAGCACATAAGAAGGTCTCCCTTCAAGCTTGTGGGCTGGAGGGAGGTTCCTGTGGATAAGTCTGCGGTGGGAGAGTCCGCCCTAAAGGTTATGCCCAAAATTTTTCACCTCCTCTTGGATTGCGAGAAGGTGGAACCTTCCCTCAGGGAACTGGAGCTTTACCTTTTGAGAAGGTCCATAGAAACAGACAGAAAGCTTGGCAACAAGCTTTACTTTGCCTCTTTGTCTTCCAAGAAGCTGGTATACAAGGGGATGCTTGTGGCTCCCCAGTTGGATGTGTTTTATCCAGAACTCTTGGACGAAAGGCTAACCTCTTGGTTTTGCCTCTTTCACCAAAGATATTCTACAAACACCTTTCCCAACTGGAACTTGGCACAGCCCTTTAGATACCTTGCCCATAACGGCGAGATAAACACCCTTTTGGGAAACAGAAACTGGATGCTTGCCCTTCAGCACGAGCTTGAACACGAACTATTTGGAGAACGTATAAAGCTTGTAAAACCTTTGGTCTCTTACGATGAAAGTGACTCTGCCTCTTTGGACAGGGTCTTTGAGCTTCTGGTTTTGGCGGGCTACTCGCCCGAACATGCCATAAACATGCTCATCCCACCCGCTTGGGAGTCTGTGCCCTGGCTACCAAAGGAGGTTGTTCAGTTCTTTGAGTATCAGTCCCTTTTGATGAAGCCCTGGGATGGACCCGCCGCCATTGCCTTTACCGATGGGGAGGTGATCGGTGCCCACTTGGACAGGAACGGTCTTAGACCCTCCCGCTACATCCTTACCGAGGACCACATACTGGTGCTTGGCTCCGAGGTGGGAATGATAGACCTCTCTGGGAGAAAGATTAAGGAAAAGGGAAGGCTCGGTCCCGGAGACACCCTTTTGGTTAATCCTAAAGAGGGAAAGATAGAAAAAACAGAGGAAATACTTAAAAGGCTTGCAGACCAAAAGCCCTACGGCGAGTGGCTTGAAAAACACCTCAAAAGGCTAAAGGACTTTGTTAAAGATCAAGTCATTGACATAGAGGAGGACAAAGAGCTTATAAGAAAGCAAGTAGCCTTTGGCTATACGCAAGAGGAGATAAAGAATGTTCTTTCCTACATGGCGGAGGAGGGAAAGGAGCTGACGTTCTCTATGGGAGACGACACGCCCATACCTCCACTCTCCGAAAAGCCTGTGCTTTTGTTCAGGTACTTCAAGCAGAGGTTTGCCCAGGTTACCAACCCACCCATAGACCCAATAAGGGAAAGGGCTGTAATGTCCTTGCGTATGAACCTGGGCTATAAGAGAAACTTTCTCAAGGAAACTCCAGAACACGCAAAGAGGCTTCAAATAGAGAGTCCCATTTTACTACCAGGGGAGTTTAAGGCTATCCTTGAGCAGAAGGACTTTAAGGTTGCCTGGATACCCATGACCTATCCCAAGGAAAGAAGCTACTGCGTTGTGGAGCTTCAGGATCTAGCAGGTGAGCGTCGGATCACGGACATTTTGTACGACGCCATGTATGAGGGTGCTACCATATGCGACCTTAGGATGGGTGTGGAGATTGTGTGCAGAAGGGTGGAATCCGCGGTGCGCGAGGGTGCGGAGATCGTGGTGCTTTCAGACAGGAACATAAACAAATACCGTTTGGCGGTGCCAAGCCTTTTGGCTGTCTCTGCAGTCTTTAAGTGGTTAGCGGAAAGACAGCTTTCCAACAAGGTTTCCGTAATAGTAGAAACGGGAGAGGCAAGGGACACCCATCACATGGCTTGTTTGATAGGCTACGGTGCGTCCGCAGTGTATCCGTACTTGGCATACCAAACCATAAAGGACCTTTGCCAAAAGGGAGAGATCAAACAGCCTTTTGAGAAGGCCATTCTTAACTACAAGAAGGCTTTGGAAGATGGGCTTTTGAAGATCATGTCCAAAATGGGCATATCCACCCTCAACTCCTATCAGGGTGCAAAGATCTTTGACACGGTTTGCCTAAATAAAGATTTTGTGGAAGAATACTTCCCGGGTACTCCCGTTACCTTGGAGGCAGATGGCATCTTTGAAGTGCAAGAAAGCTTACTGATAAGACACGATGCGGGATACGAGGTGGATCAGCCTCAGCTTGACTATGGGGGACATATGAAGTTCCGCAAGGGTGGAGAGTGGCACGCTTGGTCTCCCTTTGTGGTAAGGGCACTTCATAAGTTCTTGGAAACAAAAGACTATCAGGATTACAAAGAATTTTCAAGGATCGCCAACGAAGAAAGACCAACCTTTATAAGACACCTTCTAACTTACAAAAAGGCAGACCAACCTATCCCTCTGGAGGAGGTGGAGCCCGAAGAGAGCATTCTAAAGAGGTTCGTCACCGGGGGCATGTCCTTGGGGGCACTCTCTCCAGAAGCCCACGAGGTTTTGGCGGAGGCTTGCAACAGGCTTGGTATGAAGAGCAACTCGGGAGAAGGTGGAGAGGACCCAGCAAGATACTGGACCATAAAGAACTCTGCCATAAAGCAGGTGGCGTCCGGTAGGTTTGGAGTAACACCCACCTACTTGGCATCTGCCAAGGATTTGGAGATTAAGATAGCCCAAGGAGCAAAGCCCGGAGAAGGTGGGCAACTGCCCGGGCACAAGGTCAGCGAATACATCGCAAAGCTCAGGTACTCCCAGCCGGGTATAACCCTAATATCTCCCCCACCCCACCACGACATTTACTCCATAGAGGACTTGGCACAGCTGATAAATGATCTGAAGGAGGCAAACCCCCAAGCCAAGGTGTGCGTAAAGCTTGTGGCAGAAACGGGAGTGGGCACAATTGCAGCGGGAGTAGCCAAGGCGTACGCAGATATAGTCCAGATCAGCGGTGCGGAGGGTGGCACCGGTGCAAGCCCCTACAGCTCCATCAAGAACGCGGGCAACTACTGGGAAATCGGACTTGCGGAAACCCAAAGGGTCTTGATGGAAAACAACCTGAGGGACAAGATAAGGGTGAGGGTGGATGGGGGCATGAGGACGGGCAAGGACGTGATCATTGCCGCCCTTTTGGGTGCGGAGGAGTTTGGCTTTGGCACCGCTGCCATGATAGCGGAAGGGTGTGTAATGGCAAGGTTGTGCCATACAAATCAGTGTCCTACGGGCGTTGCCACCCAAGACCCCAAATACAGGGAAAAATTCAAGGGCAAGGTGGAAAATGTAATGGCTTACTTTAAGGCGGTGGCAAGGGAGGTAAGGGAGATCCTCGCGGAGATGGGCTTTAGGAGCCTGGATGAAATCATAGGAAGGCGGGACCTTTTGGAAGTTGTTAGCTTTGACCACATACCCGGCTCCAAGCGGGTAAAGCTTGAGGAGTTTTTGAAGGAAGACTATCCAAAGGACAAACCCCTCAGATGTTTGGTGGAAAGAAACGACAACCCACGCAGGAGCACCTTAGCCAAGCAGTTGGAGGAGGAAATTGTTCCCTACATAGAAAAAGGGCAGAAGGTCCATAGAGAATACACCATAAGAAACATAGACAGAAGCGTGCCCACGCGCCTTGCCTACTACATAGCCCTAAAATACAGGGATGAAGGACTTCCGGAGGATACCATAAACCT
>WYEK01000042.1 GCA_009903855.1 Thermocrinis sp. | reverse complement strand
TCTTGGGTGTGAGAATTGACAGCGGAAACATTCCGGAGCTTTGCAGAGAAGTAAGGAGGATCTTTGATCAGGAGGGCTTTAAGGATGTGAAAATTTTGGTCAGCGGAGGAGTGGATGAGTATGATATAGAAAGATGGGTCTCCGAAGGTGTGCCCATAGACGCCTTTGGTGTTGGGACAAAGCTTTTGACCTCTGCAGATGCACCTTATCTGGACATAGCGTACAAGCTCGTGGAATACGAAGGAAAGCCCAAGTTCAAAGAGAGCCCCGGCAAGAAGACCTTTCCATACAAAAGGCAGGTTTGGAGGTTTTTCAAAGACGGAAGGTTTGATTACGATAAGGTCAGCAGGTTTCAAGAGGGTGGCTTGGTGAAAAAGGTTAGCTTCCCCTTGCCAAGCCTTAGGGAGATAAGGGAAAGGGTTTTGGAACAGATAAACCAGCTTCCGGAGGAGCTAAAAAGCTTAAGAAAGAAGGTAGAGTATAGGGTAGAAGTGGATGAATGATAGGCGTTGATATAGTTTACAACCAGAGGATAAGGAAAGCAGTAGAAAGGTTCGGCGATAGATTTTTAAGACGCATATACACCCCTTTGGAGCTTGAATACTGCAAAAGACAGGCAGATTGGATAGCTTGCTTGTCGGCCCGTTGGGCGGGAAAGGAGGCAGTCTTAAAGGCGGTTTATCAGAGCAAAGGGATCGTCCTAAAGTTCTCTGAGATTGAAATTTTGGGAGACTTTGGAAAGCCCGCAAAGGTCAGACTTTTGAGAGAAGAGCTTAAAAACCTACATGTACTTATTTCCCTATCCCACGAGAGAGAATACTCAGTGGCGTTTGCTGTTATAATTGATAGCAAAGGAGGTTTTTTATGAAAAAGATTCTAACCTTTGGGTTGTTTGTAAGCTTTCTGTCTGCAGGGCTCGTAAGCTGTCAGCAGAGTAAGGCTTGCCCCACTGAGGATAAAATAAAGACGAACGTTAAAGAGCTTATCCCTCGAGAGTTTAAGGTAGAGAGCGTGCAGGCACTAAAGGATATTCCGGGACTCTGTGAAGTGGTTATAAAAGTGGGAGCCCAACCCCTTGTCTTTTACACAGACAAAGAGATGAAGTATGTGATGGCTGGCAATCTCATAAGCCTTGTAGACAAGAAGAACATCACCAGAGAAAGACAGCAGGAGTTTATGAAGGTTAGCCAAGACCTTTTGAGGGAACTTGAGAAGTACAAAGACTTTGCCTTTGGTAAAGTAGGTTCCCAAAAGTATATTTATCTGTTTACTGACCCGGATTGTCCTTTCTGCAAAAGGTCTGAGCCCATAGTGGAAAAATGGGCTAATGAGAAGGGAGTGGAAGTTCGCGTAATCCTTTTCCCACTACCTATACATCCGCAGGCTTTTGGAAAGTCTGTTGCCTTGGTATGCGACAAAAAGGGATGGGAAGAGTATAAGAGTGGATATAACTCCAACAATCAGTGCGAGGATGGAAAGAGAAAAATTCAAAACAACCTTTCCCTTGCGGAAAAATATGGCATAAGTGGGACGCCCACCTTCATAGGTATGAACGGCAAAATCCATGCGGGCGTGCCCACAGAGCAGGACTTGGATAAGCTCATCCAATGAAGAGGGAAACTTGGCAAACTAAGATAGGGCTTATCTTTGCTGCAGCGGGCAACGCGGTAGGGCTCGGAAACCTTCTAAGATTTCCCTCCAAGGTAGCCCTGTACGGTGGTGGAGCCTTTATGGTTCCATACTTTGTTGCCCTTTTCCTTCTGGGCATTCCCTTAATGCTCATAGAGTGGGTTATAGGTAGATATGCGGGGGCAAAGGGGCACGGCTCTATGACGGGTATAATAGGTTCCTTCTTCAACCACTCCTATGGCTCAAGGGTTCTTGGCTCCATCGGAGTTTCCATTCCCGTCCTCATAGTTTGCTATTACATATACATAGAATCCTGGACCCTGGGCTTTGCCTTTTTGTCTCTCTTTGGGCAGATGCCCCAGCCTGTGCAAAGCCCTGACTACAAAACCGCCATGGAGCCATACATTTCCTTCTTCAAAAGCTACACGCAACCATCTTTCATTGCCCTTGTTTTCTTGGTGATCACCTTAGCCATCAACTGGGTCATCCTTCAGAGGGGTATAGTTAAGGGTATAGAGCTAACCGCCAAGTATGGTCTTCCGTTGCTAATTTTAATGGGAATATTCTTAAGCTTTGTATCTTTAAGTATGAACGGATGGAAGGGTGTGGAGGGCTTGCTTTTCATATATACCCCTGATTTTTCAAAGCTCTCGGACCCTCAGGTTTGGCTTGAGGCTTCAGGTCAAATATTCTTTACTCTATCCTTAGGTATGGGTGCCATCGCAACCTATGCCAGCTATGTCAAAAGGAACGAGGATGTGGTAAAGGCGGGTTTGTGGACTGCTGCAATCAATGAGTTTGTTGAGGTGGTTATTGGTGCCAGCATAGCCATTCCTGCCGCCTTTGCGGTTTTTGGTGCTTTGGCAGTTCCCGAGCTCGCAAAAGAGGGAACCTTCCGCCTTGGCTTTATGACCATGCCAGCCATTTTAATGTCCTTGCCACTCGGAAGCTTGCTATCCGCTGTTTGGTTTTTCCTACTTTTCATAGCGGCCCTTACCTCCTCCTTAGCCCTAATACAGCCTTTGGTTGCCCTCTTGGAGGATGAGATGAGGTGGAGCCACTCCAAGGCTGTTAATGTGTCTATGCTTGTGGTTAGCGCGGGTGCCTTTTTGTCTGCATATGTGCCTGGCTTTATAGACGATGTGGATTTTTGGGCAGGTACTTTGATGCTCCTGCTCTTTGGTCTTTTGGAAATCATAATCTTTGTTTGGGTCTTTGGTGTTAATAACTTCCACAGGGAGCTAAACACCAACAGCTTTATAAAAATTCCAAAGGCATTGGTCTATTTCTTTGCGGTTGTCTCACCGGTATTTTTGGTTATCCTCCTGTATTTCTGGGGCGTTACCAAACTACCGGAGGTTTTATCCCAAACGGAACCGGGCGTTCTCATTGCAAGGGCTTTTATTATATTTGTGATCGTGCTTATTGCCTTCTTTTCTGTGGAAAGCAGGAGGAGGTATCTGGCAGGTCCTCACATGTAATCAGCCACCACCTACCAGATGCACAATTTCCACTCTGTCCCCCTCCGATAGCTTGTAGCTTTCGTACTTAGATTTCGGCACCACTTCCTCGTTGACCGCCACTGCAAAGCCCACTTCCCTCACTTGAATGTTTAAACTTTTGATAAGCTCAGAAATCGTAATGCCTTCATGAACTTCCAACTCTTCTCCGTTGAGGTATAACCTCATGCGTACTAATTTAATACCATTTTATAAGATTCGCAAGCGCTCAAAGAGTTTGTCCCAAAAACACACTCGTTAAAATACTACTAAATGTTTGAAGACTACTTCCCTAAGGTTATAAAACAAGCCTTGGAAGCGCTATCAAAAATTCCCACCTATGGAGAGAGAACCTCCTCAAGGTTTTTGTATAACTTCCTTAAGCTTCCAAAGGAGGAAAGGGATAGGCTCTTGGAGAGCTTGGTTTCTCTGAACGAACAGATAAAGGTGTGTAGTGAGTGCGGTTTGGTCTCAGATATGGACCCGTGCAGGATATGTCAGGACCCTAAAAGGAGCAAAAGGTTTATATGCGTGGTGGAAGAGCCCCAAGACGCCTACGCCATAGAGAGGATTGAAAGATACACTGGCGTTTATCATGTGCTGGGTGGTAGGATCGCACCCTTGGAAGGTGTCTCCCCTCAGGATTTGAACATAGACAAGCTCCTTGAGAGGATAGAGAAAAACGCAGTTAAGGAGGTTATAATAGCCACAAACCCCAACTTGGAGGGAGAGGCTACCGCCAACTATCTGATAAAGCTTTTGAAGAAGAGATTTAGCAAGCTCAAGGTGAGCAGGATCTCTCTCGGTTTGCAGTTTGGAAGCTTGGTGGAGTTGGCGGATGAGTTATCTCTGGAGAAATCCATTGAGAAGAGGACGAGCTTTCCATAATGAGCTGTTTTGTTCCCTTTCTGAGAAGCTGGACGATCCTAGGCACGCCGGAGTTTAAATCGGGTGCATGCCCTCTACCCAAGATGACCACCACCTTTGCAGATTTGTTCTCCGAGAGTATGCGCACGATCCTCAGAGCCATACCATTGTCCCACGCAGACTGCACATCAAAAAACCTCTTCTCATCTACCTTTGGATGTTCTTTCAGAACCTCTCTTAACCTTTCCTTCTCCTGCGGTGTGTGTTCATAGACCTTGGAGGGCAAAAGGTCATCTTTCACATTCTCCAAACCATCCGTAGAAATTCTTTTTACCAACTCGCTTGGTATGTTAAGGGCGTATATCCTTATGCCCTTTTCCTTGGCAAACCTCCACAAGGGTGAGTAATACTCGGTGGGAAATCTCCATCTTTTTCTGTATTCGGTCCTTTCCAACATTTCCTCTTCTGAAATTTTGCAGGCGATGTAATCATTCAGATATTTTTGGAAGGGTTGCTGGAACATTTCCATTGCCAAGACGAACCTATAACCCTCCTGATAGAGCCTTTTTATAACCTCCTCTTGGAACTTATGGTCCTTTGGGTTATCGTGAGTCTCTGGCAGGTATATAACCTCTGCCTCCTGCAAAGAAGGAGAACCAAAGGCAAAAAGGCTAAGGACCATCAAAGCTATACTCCATCTGAATAGCATTTTCGCCATCAGAGTAGTAATGCCTCCTTTCTCCTACGATGTAAAAGTTTAAAGCCTGATAGAGCCTAATAGCTCTTATGTTTGACTTTCTAACGTCCAATTGCACCTTTTTAACCTTGCCCTTAAGCCTGTTTAAAACTTCCCTTAAAAACTCCTTTCCTATACCTCTTCCCCAGTAAGCCCGGTCTATTGCAAAGGTCATAACGTGGGCGCAGTCTTCTATCAGCCAAAGGATGCAGTATCCTACAAGCTTGCCCTCCACCTCCGCCACAAACCTAAC
>WYEK01000008.1 GCA_009903855.1 Thermocrinis sp. | reverse complement strand
ATGAGGATAATAGAGGAAGGTCTGGTGGTGGGTATTCAGGACCTGGGCGCCGCGGGTCTTGCGGGTGCATCCTCCGAGCTGGCAAACAAATCCAAAATGGGCGTGGTGCTATACCTTGAAAGGGTGCCTCTCAGAGAAGAGGGAATGAACCCTTATGAAATACTCCTCTCTGAGAGCCAAGAGCGAATGCTTTTGGTGGTAGAAAGGGACAATGTTCAAAGGCTGAAGGAGTTGGCAAAGGATTTCCACTTGGAGGGTGAGGTGGTGGGGGAAATGACCGACGATGGTATGTTCCGTGCCTACTTCCATGGGGAGCTGGTGGCAGAACTGCCCGTAAGTCTAATAACCGAGGAGGCACCCGTCTACGAAAGAGCAAGCAGGGAGCCCGATTACATAAAGCAGGTTAGGTCCTTCAAAGAAGAGGAGTTAGAGCAAAAGGACATAAAAGAGTCCCTTCTTAAGCTTTTGTCCTCTCCCAACGTGTGCTCCAAGGAGTGGGTTTACAGTCAGTACGACTATCAAGTGGGGACAAACACGGTATTGGTGCCAGGGGGAGATGCGGCGATTTTGCGCATAAAGTGGGTGGTAAGCCCGGAGATAAAAAGCGAAAAGCTTGTAGCTTTGAGCTGTGAAGGGAACGGTAGGATGGTCTTTTTGAACCCTTATGAAGGCGGAAAGTACGTAGTGGCGGAAGCCCTCAGAAACCTTGCCTGTGTGGGTGCACAGCCTTTGGCCATAACGGACTGTCTGAACTTTGGAAATCCAGAAAGGCCGGAGGTAATGTGGCAGTTGGAGATGGCAATAAGGGGGATGGCGGACGCCTGCAAGTTCTTTGGGGTGCCCGTAGTAAGCGGAAATGTGTCCCTCTACAACGAGACGGTGGAGGAAAAGGAAATCAGAAACATATACCCAACTCCCATTTTGGTGGCGGTTGGTGCCATAGAAGGGAAAAGGTTCGTAACCCACAAGTTTGAGGAGGAGGGTAGTCTGGTCTTTTTGATAGGAGACCTGAAAAGAAGCTGGAGTTTGGGGGGTAGCGAATACCTAAAGGTGGTGCACGGAATTGTGGCTGGGGATGTGCCCGCGGTGGACCTCAAGAAAGAAAAGCTACTGCATGAAACCCTAATAAAGCTAATAAGAGAGGAAATAATCCTTTCTGCTCATGATGTATCCACCGGCGGACTTATGATCGCCCTCTTAGAGTGCCTCTTTGGCACGGGGCTCGGTCTGGAGCTAAACCTTTACACCGAGGAAGCCCTTGATAGGTTCTTCTTCTCCGAAAGTCCCACAAGGGTGGTAGTTAGCATAGAAAAGGATAAAGAGGAACTTTTGAAAAACTATGTGGAAAGTGTGGGATTGGACTGGCTCCTTTTGGGCAAAGTAAAGGGTGAGCCAGAGCTTATTGTGAAACTCTACGAAGAGCCCATACTCAAAGAGAATGTTGAAGATCTAGAAAAACTATGGAGAGATTCTTTAACCAATATGCTTTAACCTACTTGGCAATTTGCTTTCTTGTATTGATGGCAGACCTTTATACAAAACACCTGGCGGAGCAGTTTATAAAGGGAGAGGTACAAATACTGCCTTTTCTCAAGCTGGTTATGGTCTATAACAAGGGTGTGGCCTTTGGTATCCTTTCCCAAGCTCCCGACTGGCTGAGGCTTCCTATTTTGCTACTTTTCCCACCCATTGCGGTCCTTATAACCTTTGTATACTCCATCAAGCAAAAGGATCCTGTGGTTTCCCTTTGCATGGGTGCCATAGGTGGTGGAGCCATTGGAAACTTATACGACCGCTTCCTTTTGGGACAGGTAAGGGACTTTATCTACCTTTCCTATGGGAAATTTTCCTACCCTGCCTTTAATTTGGCAGACGCATCAATCTCCGTTGCAATAGCTGTCTTTCTTTTTTATGGGTTTTTCAGGAAAAGAAAGGCTTAACGATCCACGTTAAAAATTTTTCATCTTTTATTCATGTAAAAGTCGTAAGCTATAACTTAAGGAGGTGGAAGGATGAGGAAGTTGATTTTGGTCCTTCTTCTGGTTGGCGGACTGTCCTTTGCAAAAGATCGCGTCTTCTTTTCCGTGGGAATAAACCTAGGCACTCCTTATTACTGCCCTGACAGGGTTGTATACGTGGAAAGACCAGTGGTCTATCGTCCTTACTATCCTTCCGTCTATTACGTGCCAGTGGAGGAAAGGATAGTAATAATTCACAAACACAAACACAAGCACAAACATTGGAAACACTGGGAAGAGTGGGAGTAATTTAGAAAATTTGACAACCCATATCCTGTGGATTAAGCTTTTTGGGAAGGGGGGGTTGTTATGACTGAAACCTACATCAACGGAAAGTTATACAAGGTAAGCTTGCCCGAGGAACCCCTCAAAAAGCCCATATGGGTATGGGGTAGGGTAAGGAGTAGGTTAGTCCCTTTATCCGCTGGGAGCTTTTTGATAAGGGATTTTTGAAAGTATCCTCCAGAAGAAGGGCTTATATTTAAAACTCATGGAGCTAAAAACACAAAGCCTAAAAGAACTTTATGAAAAGGACTTTTACCTATGGGTGTTGGAGAACCTAAAGCTTCTCAAAAATAAAGAGTTTGAGCTTGTAGATTGGGAGAACCTTTTAGAGGAGATAGAGGATATGGGACGGAGATATCTGGACAGTGTGGTTAGCCTGATGGCGGTAATTTTGGAACACCTTTACAAATGGGAAAACTTTAAGTACAACGAGTATGTAGGGCACAGCTGGATAAAGAGCATAAACAACGCAAGGAATGAGCTTGATACCATCTTTGAGAGACACCCAAGCATAAGGGAAAAATCAATGGAGGAACTCTCCATCGCTTGGCGCATTGCTATAAAAAGGCTTACGAGGTGGTTTGAAGAGCCTCAAAACCACCACATAGCTAAAAAATACTTTGGAAAGCTTCCCACAGAAAAGGATTTTCCACAAGAACGCCCCTATACCTTTGAGCAGGTAATGGAGTACAAGCCTTGGGTTAATGAGTAAGACTGTCGTTATTCCGCTGGGGGTATCCCGATGAGGGATTTTTAGAACAGCCTCAAAAGTCCGTTGCTTGAGGAAGGCTACTGGCTTATACTTAGTCAAAGCCTACGAGGGAGGTTTGCCATGAAAGAATGCCTAAGGCTGATAACCGAGAGGCGGTCAATTACCTTCTTTGACCCAACAAGAGAGGTTCCTGATGAACTTATAAAGGAGATTTTAGAGATCTCCACCACCGCACCCTCCGGATACAACCTCCAACCTTGGGAAGTGGTAGTAGTAAAGGACAAGGCCGTTCTAAAAATACAAACCTATTGAAAAGTTTCTGGGAAGTGATATAATTTTACCTGTGCAAAGCTTTCAGAGCTTGCTGGATACCCGTTGTGGGGCCACTGGAAGGAACCCTGAAGACGGGAAGGATTTTAAAATCCTTGCCATTGTCCAGCAGGTTCTGAAGGTAGCCCTCCTCTTCCCTGTTCTTGAGAGGAGAATACTCCTCTCCTCCCGTGAGGGAGTGTGGGACAGGGTGAGGAAAGGGTTAGTTCCCTTATCCGCTGGGGGGACGTCCCGATGAGGGATTTTTAAAACAGCCTCACATAGTGTTTATTGCAAACCCAAGGGCAGGCTTTGAGCACGTGGATAAGGTTTTGGACAGCTGGGTGACAGCCAACAGTTGCCATTTTCCGTTCAAAAGTGTAAAATCTTAGCATAGCATGGGAAGTGGTAAAAACTTTAGCGAAGAAAAAGCCCATAAACTCTACATAACTTTGGAATGTATGCTGGAGTTTGAAAAGGAAGAAGAAAAAGAAAAAGTATTAGCTTTAATGCGTAGGTTTTCTTCCGCAACAAGATATGCATACAAAAGACTTTTAGAGGACGTGGCAGAAAAAGAAATAGAAAAAGCAATTCAAGAAAAACATAAGCTAAACGCAAGGTATGTAAAGGACGCTGTTTTAATAGCAAAGCAAGTGCTAAAGTCTTGCATACAAAGAGGGCAAAATCCCAAAAAGCTTGTGTTTGGTTCAAGGGAACTGTTTGAAAAGCTAAAAAAGAAACATCTAACAGGCAAACGTAGAGAAAAGCTACGCCAAAGGTGGGAAGAAAAGAGATATTACTACCTCTACTCAAGAGGAGAAAAGTCTAAAAATGGCAACCTAAACCTTAGGTTTGTAAATTTGAATAACCAATGGCATCTGAGGATTAACTTAGGAAACGGTGAGTACGTATGGGCTAAGGTTGTAAGGAATGTAAAAAGACACAACGACAAATGGATTGACTTTACATGGAGGCTTTTGGAAGCGGAGAAATCAGGTGAGTGGTTTGCGTATAACGTGAGGTTGAAAGTAAGAAATGGCAAATTCTACGCACAAGTCAGTTGGGAAGAAAAGACTGTAGAACCTGTTATAACTAAAGCTTACGAAGTTATGGGCATAGACATCAACGCTTATCCCTTTCGTTTAGCTTTAGCTTATGTATCAACGGACGGAAATTTAGAAAAGTTTGAACGCATAGATTTAAGGGAGATGGAGGACAAAACCAAAAATCAGCGAGAACATATAGCATGGCATATAGCAAGGCAAGTGGTAGAGAGGGCGTTAGAAAGTGGAAAGGCCATTGTTATGGAGGATTTGCAAAAAGTCCCTAAGGGCAGAAGAGGAGACGGTTTGGCTAAATTAAGAAGAAAACTCCATAAATGGGCGTATAGGTCAATATTGGAGAAAATTGAGGTCTGTGCAAGAAGGCTGGGAGTTCAGTTGATAAAGGTCAATCCTGCCTACACATCAATCATTGGCAAGCTAAGGTATGCACCAATATACAACATAGACAAGGATATAGCTGGTGCTTATGTGATAGCGAGGCGTGGGCTTGGGTTTGAGGAAAGGCTTCCCAAGAATTACAGGGAACTACTCAAGGACAAGGAGTTTTTGGCGTATGCTATTGCTAAAGTAGATGAACGGATTAATGAACTCAAGAGTG
>WYEK01000113.1 GCA_009903855.1 Thermocrinis sp. | reverse complement strand
CAAAGGCCATCGCACTATCCCCCGAGGGAAAGGAACTCAGATGCAAAGGCTCCAAAAGATAAACATCCTCTAAAAGGGTTGCGGGTCTTGGTTGTTTGGTGAGGCGCTTTAAAACCTCCACTAAAACGGTAGATATGCCCATGGTGTACAAAAACACCTTAAGGCTTGACTTTTGAAAGATAAACAAACCGATAAAGATCGGGATTAAAACCCAACCCTTGCCCAAAAGGTAAAATTTAGAAAAGAACGCATCCAAAAGGGGATGCCTGTTATGGTTTATGAGATAAAAAAGCTCTTTGTTAAGATAGAAGTTCTCAAAGACCACCCTAAACACCTTCCCTCTCCAGGGCAACCTTTCCAGTTCTTGCCATCTCCTTTATGCCAAAGGGTCTGACCAACTCCACAAAGGCGTTTATCTTGTCTTCGTCCCCCGTGATCTCCACCGTGTAGGTATCTGGAGAGACGTCCACGATCTTGCCCCTAAAGATCTCCGTAAGCCTGAGAACCTCATCCCTTGCCCTTGGAGTGGCGGTATATACCTTTATCAGGGCAAGCTCCCTCTCCACATGGGGGCTATCTGTTAGGTCCCTAACCTTTATGGTATCTATGAGCTTTCTTAACTGTTTTACCACCTGCTCTATTACCACATCGTCCCCTATTACCTCTATGGTCATCAAAGAAAAGCCTTTCTCATGGGTCTCTCCCACCGACAATCCTTCTATGTTGTATCCCTTGCCCGCTATGAGGGTTGCAATACGGGCGAGAACTCCAAGCTCGTTGCGTACAAGCACAGATATTATGTGCCTTCTTGTCTCTCCCTTTTTTACTTCCCTAAGCAGCGGTGCCTTTATGGCAGACAGCTCGTTCTTTCCACCTACCGTATCACTCATTTTTCCACCTCTGTAGTAAATTTTAAACGCTTTTTAAGGATCTCCATAGCCTTGTAGTTGGTTAAGTCCAGTTGCAGGGGTGTTATGGACACGTAGCCGTGATAAACAGCCCAATAGTCGGTGCCCTCCTCCAAGTGCCATCCAAACTCGGTGGCGGTGATCCAGTAAAGGGGCTTTTTGCCCGGGTCAAGGAGTTTTAAAACCTTTTCTTTGTATGCCCTCCTGCCCTGTTTGGTGATCAGAAAGCCCTTTATTTGGTCTTGGGGCAAATCGGGAATATTCACGTTCAAGTAAGTGTCTTCGGGCATGCCCTTTTCTAAAACCTCTATAACTACCTTTTTTGCCACCTTTGCAATCTCTGAAAAATTCTTACTCTCTCCTCCAAAGGCGGAGAAGGCTATGGAAGGTATTCCGAGAATTCGGCCTTCCATGGCACCAGAGACAGTGCCCGAGTAGGTTATGTCCTCGCCCAAATTGGGACCCTCGTTTATACCCGAGCATACCATGTCCGGCTTTTTACCATCAAGCAAAACGTAGTAGCCCAAATGCACGCAATCTGCGGGAGTTCCCCCTATAACCGTCCAAAAGTCCTCATCTACCCTCCTGATCCGTAAGGGCATGCTGAAGGTCAAAGAGTGTCCCACACCACTGAGATTTCTATCAGGGGCAACCGTTATAACCCTTCCAAGACTCTTTAGCTCTTCCCTCAGGGCCCTTATACCCTCAGAAAAGTATCCATCGTCGTTAGTTAGCAGAAATGTTGGCATGCCTACTCTTCCGTTAACGCATAAAAATTTTAAAACTAAAATCTAAGCCTGATACGTCGGGTGAGAAATTCAGAAAAGCTGGGGATTTCCTAGGCAGGTAGACCCCAATATGGGGGTAATTTATCACCCGACGTATTAGGTAGTTAGGTAAAAAGTATGACAAAGCCCAAGATTATTCGCCTAGCTTTTAAACTATACCTCAAAGTATTCTGCGCCGCAGTCCTCTGTTTCCCAAACCACCACCTTTTGGACGGTTGGATATCTTTCTTTAGCCCTTTCGTAGAGCCATTTTGCCACATTCTCCGCACTGGGAGAAAAGTCAAACACCTCGTTCAACAGTTTGTAATCTGGAAGGATTTCATCAAGAAACTTAGAGATCTCCACAAAGTCCTCACCCATACCACCCTCATCCAAGGTATCTACTTTTAAAAAAACCTCCACCGCCCAGGTATGACCGTGCAGAGGTTCTGGCTTTCCGTGGTAGTTGGTCAAGAAATGCGCTGCGTTAAACTTCTTTTTAACTCTCAACAGCCAAGGCATGCCTTTTATTTTATATCCTAAACAAAGCTGAGTAAAATCATAATGGAAATCCGCTCTTAAAATACATTTAATTTAAATTTTTTAGGAAAGGAGGTACAATATGACACAAGTTTCCACAGAGAAGGTTATATACAACAGGGCAGGCCAAAGGGTGGTCTCACCCAACTATTTGCTTTTTGAAGCCCCGAGGACCAAGCACTTTATGACCGGTTCCGAAGCGGTCAAAGAGGCAGTCAAAAGGTCCTCTGTGGATGCATCTGTTTCTTATCCCATAACTCCCCAGTCCGAAGCGGCGCACCTGATCGGTGAGCTGTGGGTAGAGGGCTATGTGGGTGTTTATTTCAGAGGTGAGTCTGAGTTTGGCGTTATGTCTGAGATAGCAGGATGTGCTATGGCTGGGGCAAGGTGTATAACCACCACCTCCGGACCAGGAACCCTAAGGGCAATGGAAAACTTCCCTATGTGGGCTGGTACCAGAATTCCCGTTCAGTTGGTTTTGATGGCAAGGGGTATAAACTCTCCACTTTCTATACAGCCTGACAACTTGGAGGTTTCTTTCCTTCTGGATACAGGATGCATGATCTGGTATGCAGAAAACGCCCAAGATCTCTTTGATATGATCATAGCGGGCTTTGTGGTGGCAGAAAAGCCCGAAGTCCATGTGCCACTCATCACCGTAGTAGACGGCTTTTTTGTTTCCCACACCAGAGAAGCAGTGATGTTGCCTCCAGATGATATAGCTTTGCCTCCCTATGATCCATACAAGGCTCCAATGCCGGTCATAGACGCAGAGGTTCCTCCTGGAAGGTTCCTCAGGGATCCCTTTGTTATGAAATCCAACTATATCTCTTACGCCACCCATGCCAGCTGGCAGTTTGAAGTAAGGGCTGCAATAGAAAGGTCCAGACCTTACGCAAAGCACTACCTCAGAGGTCTTATAGAAGAGTTTGGGGACCCAGAGGCGGAAATTGTATTTGTTGCCTGTGGAACCGCCGCAGCCCAGTCCAAGGAGGCGGTAAGACTTCTTGAGGATGAAGGAATAAAGGCAAAGGTGGTAAAGCTAAAAACCATAAGACCTTTCCCTGTTGAGGAGTTAGTGAACGCCACAAAGAACGCCAAGACAATCTTTGTGCCCGAGTTCAACGTGGTTGGATGGCTTGAGAGGGAGGTCAGAAGGTATCTTTACAAACGTTCCGACGCGGATATAATTGGAACCCCAAGGGTGGCAGGCGGTATGACAATGCCTCCTGAAGTAATAGTTAAGGAAGTTTTAAAAATACTTGGAAAGGAGGTAAAACATGTCATATAAGATCTATCAAGTAAACGAAGCACTTAGAGAATTTGTCCCAAGGGAAATAATAGACCTTGAGGAGAAGGCAACCTGGGGCAACCCCAAAAGGGGTGTTATGGACCTACCTTACGCCAAGGAACTGATAGAGGAGCACTCCCTGTGTGCAGGCTGTCCCGAGTCAATGGCTTTTAGGTATATCCTTGCATCCCTTCCAAACCCCGAGGACACTATAATCGTCAATTCCACCGGTTGCACCTCCTTGGTGTTCCCACACATAGCCCTTCACACTGTTCACTCCCTCTTTGGAAACCAGAACGCAGTAGCAAGTGGTATAAAGAGGGTTCTAGAGTGGAGATTTCCAGAAAAGGTAAAGGATGTAGTAGTTTTGGCTGGCGACGGCGCTACTGTAGACATAGGTCTTGACTGTACACTGCAGTCCTTCTTCAGGCAGGAAAAGATCACCACCATATGCTTTGACAACGAGGTTTATGCAAACACAGGAGGTCAGGAGAGCGGTTCTACCGTCAAAGGGCATGTCTTTAAGATGGCACCCAAGGGCAAGCAGTTTGAAAAGGTTCCAATGTGGCAGTTAGCAATAGACGCCGGTTGTCACTACGTGGCAAGGCTAACTGTATCTTCTCCTAAGAGGGTAGAGCAGGTAGTCAAAAAGGCCATATATGTAGCAAGGGAAGTGGGACCCACTTACATACACCTTTATACCCCTTGCATACTTGAGATAGGTTTGAACTCCGACGATGGCTTGGAGGAATCAAGGGCAAGGGACAAAGAAAGGTTCGCCTTCTTTGAGTATGCAACTCCAGAAGCCCAAGAGGTTATAAACCGCAAAAAAGAGGAGGGATTACTATGACAAGAAGAAGATTAAACATACGGATGCCCGCTTTGGGCGGTCAGGGTGCGGTTACCGCCGCCCATATAATAGCCACCGCAGCGGACTATGAAGGATACTATGCGGTCTCAAACCCCTTCTTCGGTGCAGAAAAGAGGATGGCACCCGCCGAAAGCTACGCCCGTATTGGCATAGAGCCCATCTTTGATAGAGGAGAGGTGGTCTATCCAGACATTATCATGGTCTTTCACCCGCAGGTGATCACAATGGGTAAATCCTACACCATGCCCTTTTATTCTGGCATAAAAAGGAACGGTTTGATCATCATAAACTCAGAAGAAGACCTCCTCACCGAAGAGGACAAGGAGTACCTGGAGAGCTTGGATGTAAAGGTTTTGAATTTCAACGCCACCAAGTTTGCCATAGACATAGCGGGTACTGAGCTTGCCACCAACATGGCTATGCTTGGAGCACTCTTTGGTGCTATAGGTGTAGTGAGTGTGGAAGCCATAGAGGAAGGTATAAAATCCAGGTTCCTCAAAAAGTTCGTGGCATCTGGTGGAACCGCATCCTTGGACTCTGCCTTGGAAAGGAAGTTCAAAAAGAAATTAGAGCTCATACAAAAGAATTTGGACACCGCAAGGGCAGCATACGAGATGG
>WYEK01000091.1 GCA_009903855.1 Thermocrinis sp. | reverse complement strand
GTCCCTGTGGTTTATGTCCTTTGAGTGGAAGAACTGATAAAGGTAATTTATTATGCTCTGGTACTCCTCTTGGAGGAATTTGTTTAGGACTTCTATAACCTTTGGGTCTGCCTTCCTCTGTTCCTCCTGCATGCAAACGACACCTTCCTTTACCTTTTCCTTCAGCTCACTGAACTCTATTCTGTGAAAGTTTTCGTCCCTTATGACCCTTTCAAGCAGTCTTTTTACCGAATCGTCCTTTACCGTGTCCAACTGCTTTGTGTATATTTCAATGGCCATTTCTTCCGCTTTTACGTCCTCTGAAAGCATACTCGCCCAATCGGGACCACCTATAACGATCATATCCTCCAATCTGTTCAGAACCACCTCACCACCCAACTGGACCACCTTTTGGGCAAACCACTTTAAATGCCTCATTTGCTGTCTTGCAATTTCCTCTATCTCAGCGGTGATGTTTGCGTCGGTTATTAAGAAAATGTGATAAAGATACTGCACTATGGCGGAGTGCTCCAAAGCCACATCATAAAGCAAAAGATTTATAAGCTCCCTTTTGCTCATGACTATCACCTCAGACCAATTTGATAGATTTTACCTAAATATTCGTTCACCATCCTATAGGTGTTGAAGTAGGGACCGATGGTGGCGATGCTATTTTTCATCATCCTGACCCATTCATCCTTCCTATTATAAAAAGTAGGTATTATTATGTGGGAAAGCTTTCCGTATATGTCTTCTAAATCCTCTTTGTCGTCTGACTCGGTTAGGTCATCCCACTTGGTCCTCGGTCCTATTCCCCACCCGTTTATCCCCTCAATGCCACCCTCCAACCACCACCCATCCCAAGTGCTAAAGTTCAAAACTCCGTTCATGCCCGCCTTCATACCGCTGGTACCACAGGCTTCGTAAGGTCTCCTTGGAACGTTCAACCACACATCACACCCTGCTATGATTAACTTTGCCATCTCTATGCTATAGTTTTCTAAAAAGGCTATCTTTACGCTTTTTGTCATCTCTTTAAGTTTTTTTGCCCTGTTTATTATGTCTGCGATCATCTCTTTACCAACGTTATCCTTTGGATGGGCTTTTCCTGCAAAAAGAATCTGTATCTCTCCCTTATGCTCTGCTATGTACTTTAGCCTTTCTAAATCTTGGAGTATCAGATTGTTCCTCTTGTATGCTGTTACCCTCCTTGCAATGCCTATGGTAAACACATCGTCTGAAAAACTGGCATCTGTAAGTTTGTTTACCAGATTTACGAGCTCGCTCTTTACCTTCATGTGAGCCTTAAGTAGAAGCTCAGAGGGCACGTTGTACACCTGTCCAAGCAGTATAGGATTTTCGTCCCAACCGGGCAGGTATTCGTTCAAAAGCTCCTGTATTTCCTCGTGAATCCACCTTTTATGATAGACACCGTTGGTTACATAATCTATTTTGCAGTTGCTCTGAGAGGTTTTTGAACATTCTGGGAAAAGGTTTGCAGACACAAACATGTGTTTGTAAGAAACTGCGTTAACCTTTTCGCTGTATTTTAGGGCAAGCTTTGAGAGGTTTATAAAGCCATCTTCTGCCTCTTCGTCCCAATCTATGTGGTCGTATTTTTTTAACTCCTGCTTTACCATATCTACTGGAAACCTCTCGTGTCCAACCGCCACAGGCGTATGGGTCGTAAAGACACACTTCCTACGAACCTCCTCTTTGCTACCCAGCTCCTTAAGTAGCTCCACCAACAGAAAGGCAGAGTGGCTTTCGTTGATATGATAGACGCTGACGTTGTAGCCTAGAGCCTTCAAAAGTCTGTATCCACCAATACCCAAAAGGATCTCCTGCCTAAGTCTGTAGATTCCATCATCGCCGTACAGCCTGTCGTTTAGCTTTCTTATCTCTGGGTCGTTCTCCGGAAGGTTTGCATCCAAAAAGAACACCTTTACCTCTTCCCTTCCCCACAGGGAATACTCCCAAGCGGTGAATTTTTGATCAAGGTCTCCAAAGCTTATGTCCAAGTATAGCCTTGTGGGCTTTAGGATTTTTTTATAATCCCAGACGGTATCAAAATCCAGTTGCATTCCACCCGGAGTTAGCTTTTGTGAAACATAGCCCTTTCTGTATAGAAGGGTTACACCCACCGCAGGAATGCCCAAGTCCGCAAAGGCATAAAGCGTATCGCCCGCCAACGTCCCCAACCCTCCGCTGTAGGTGGGAATTCTATCCTCAATACCTACTTCCATTGCAAAGTATGCGATCATAACACTTCTATTATATTCATACTAACATCCACCCATCTGGCGGAGTGCGTAATGGCACCGGTGGAGATGTAATCCACACCCTCCAGGGCGTAATCTCTGACATTCTCAAGGGTTATGTTGCCCGAGACTTCCACCTTTACCTTTCCCTTTATGAGCTTCAACGCCTGCCTCACATCCTCCAAGCTAAAGTTGTCCAGCATTACCATATCCACCTCGCAGGCAAGGGCTTCCTCCAACTCCTGCAAGCTTTCCACCTCAACCTCCACTTTATATGCAGGTCCAAGCCTTTCCCTTACCCTTTTTACCGCCTCGGAGAGGGAACCTGCCACCCTTTTGTGGTTATCCTTTATGAGGACCATATCGTAAAGGGCGAAGCGATGGTTTGTGGCACCACCCACCCTCACCGCATACTTTTCAAAGAACCTAAGCCCCGGCGTTGTCTTCCTCGTGTCCAAGAGCTTGGTCTTTGTACCTTCAAGCCTTTTTACAAACTCCTCCGTTAGGGTTGCTATACCACTCAGCCTTTGAAGTAGGTTGAGGGCAACCCTTTCCCCCTTCAAAAGCACATCCGCAGGGCCCTCCAACTCCAAAATCACATCCCCACTTTTAAAACGTTCTCCCTCCGCCATAGATTTTAGAACCTTCACACCACCCAAAAGCTCAAAAACCCTAACGGAAAAAGGTAGCCCCGCACAGACTCCCCCTTCCTTTGCCACCATTACCGCCCGAGCCCTTTCTCCCCTGAAAACGCCCTCGGTGGTTATATCCCCGTGGCCTATGTCCTCCTCAAGGAATTGCAAAAGAATTCTGTCAATTTTCCAAAAGTCCATCTCTGATCCTCAAAACCCTGTCAAAATACCTTGTCATTTCTTGGTTGTGGGTTGCTATCAAGAAGGTAATACCCTCCTTATCTCTGAGTTCCAAAAAAAGCTCAAAAATTCTTTTACCTTCTTCTAAATCCAAGTTGCCCGTGGGCTCGTCCGCCAGTATAATCTTAGGCTTTAGCATCAATGCCCTGCCTATGGCCGTCCTCTGCTGTTCTCCCCCCGATAGTTGATAGGGTTTGTGGTTAGCCCTGTGGGAAAGCCTCAGAAAGTTCAAGAGCTCCAAGGCCCTCTTTTGGGGTTCCCTTTGCCCAGCCAACTGTCCTATTAATACGAGGTTTTCTAAGGCGGTAAAGTCCTCCAAAAGGTAGTAAAACTGAAAAATAAAGGCTATGTTGTTCTTTCTGAACTCTGCCAGTTGGTCTTCGTCCATGCGGGTGATGTCTTTTCCATCCACCAGTACCCTTCCCTCTGTGGGCTTGTCCAAGCCGGCTATGATGTGCAGTAATGTGCTTTTGCCGGAGCCAGAAGGTCCCATCAAGCCCACAAATTCCCCCTTTTCTATCCTAAAGCTTACACCCTTTAATGCCCTTGTGCCATCGGGATAAACCTTGTGAACGTTTTCAACCAAAATCACAGGCTTATATTTTAATAAAGAGGAGGAGCAAAAATGTTGGAGATGGTGGTTCACGGCATTACCCTGGACCCAGTGTCTCAGATGCCCATAGTGGTACTAAAGGCAAAGGATGATGACGAAACAGTACTTCCCATATGGATAGGAATTTTTGAGGCGGACAGCATCCTCAGACAGCTTCAGAATGTGGAACCACCAAGACCCATGACCTACGAGCTGATGAAAAACGTTATCACTCAAATGGGCGGAGTGGTAGATAAGGTGATAATCAACGACCTGAGAGACAGCACCTATTATGCGGAGGTGCATATACTCCAAGGAAACAACCGTTTGATCATTGACTCAAGACCCAGCGATGCTATCAACATAGCATTGCGTTTTTCTGCACCAATATTCGTAGAAGAGAGTGTTTTGGAAAAGTCCAGGGTGCCAAAACCCGAAGAAGACGAAGAAAAGAAAAAGCTCAGAGAATGGTTGGAAAACATAAAGCCCGAGGATTTTGAAAAAGGATTAGGCTAAGGCGGACCTCAAACACTCCATCATAACCTCCATAGGTGGCGTGCCCACATCCACTACAGGCTCTATTTTTACTACCTTCCCCTTCTTTTTGAGTAAGTTAAGTATGAGTTCATAAGCTTTCGTCAAGCCCTCCTTAAAGCTCACCCCTTCTTGGAAGATGTAAAGGTCCATGTCTTCCCTGTAGCCCTGTAAGCGGTAGTTTTGTAAATCTTTGATCTGTGCGTCTGTACCCAAGGCGTAAGCCTGTGCCACTCTTAATACCGTCTGAAAGGGTATGTAGGAAACCGCGTAGCACTCCATTTCCACTTCCTTTAAAAGCGTTGGGTCTGAAGGAAGCGACACCACGTAAAGCACCCCTTCCTCCTCCACCCTTCCATCCTCAAACTGTGCCCTAACCTGTATTAAATAACTCCACGACCTCATATTCCTAAAAATAAACTGTAAAGGAAAAGTATGGGAGGCGCAATGATCTTTTGCAGGATGCCTGTAAAGAGCAGGACCATTATAACCAAAAAGCCATACATTTCAAACCTGTAAAAAAGCTCCCAGTGTTTGAGGGAGAAAAAGCTCATAACCGCCCTGCTACCGTCCAAGGGAGGAATGGGCACCATGTTGAAAACTGCTAAAACGGTATTAATCATCACCGATTTCACAAAGAAGATCTCAAGAGGTTCAAGGACAGCAGAACCCAGAAAGTCCAAATATCCCTTGTGGGCCAACCTGAAGAGAAGTCCAAAGAGAAAAGCTAAAGCCAAGTTCATAGAAATGCCCGCAATGGACACAAAAAAGGTGCCAACCCTAAGGTCCCTAAACCTGAAGGGATTTATGGG
>WYEK01000061.1 GCA_009903855.1 Thermocrinis sp. | reverse complement strand
TATGCCAATCTACCGCGTCGTAATTATCGCACGTAGTATGCCTTATTGGAAGGGGGTGGGAGCTTAAGAAGAGGGTTTTAAGCCCTACCTTCTTGAAGGGTATGTGATCGCTCTTTGCAGAGGGAACCGCCCTAAACTCCACCTCAAAGCCTATCTCCTTTGCACTTCTGTAGAAGGCCTCCGCCAACCAATAATCATTATAGCCCTCTTTATCTCTGTAAAGGATGGCAGGATTTTGCCAGCCTATGCCGTCCAAGTTTATACAGTAATAGGCGTGCTTTGGCTTTTTTAATGTATGAAACTTGGAACCCTCCAAGCCCACCTCCTCTCCGTCGGTGATCAAAAACCTGAGCTTGAAGGGAATGTTGTAATTCTCTCTCAGCTCTTCGTAAAGATAGGGCAAAAGTAAAGATGCCAAGCCGTTGTCTATGGCACCTTGGGTTTTTGGTTTTGTGTCCATGTGGGCTACTATATAAACCACCGGACCTCTGCCCAGCTCAAACACAAGGTTGCTGAGCTTTAGCTCTTCCTCTCGGAGCTCCACCTCTAATTTGATGTAAAAGTCTTTTACCTTTGGAAGGTCGCTCCTTTTGATGCAAACAACAGCCATCTCTTCTTCTGTGATGCCATAAAAGACCTGGTCTAACTCTTTTAGATAGCAAACTACTGCCTTTATGTTCTTGGTCTTTAAAGCGTTCCAATCTATACCCTTGGCGGTCTGCAGTGCAATGTCACCCTCTACGAAATCTTCTTTCAAATATCCCTCAAAGCTTCCGCCTATGCTACCCACAAAGGGGAAAGCTTGGACCTTCCTTCCCTCCACCTCCAAGCTGGCACCAACAGGAACACGCTTTTTTACACTGAAAGGCTCTTCCCAAAAGGGGATGGATTTTTCTCTAAGGAGTTTTTTTAAAAACTTCTTTGCTTCCCTGTGGCCGTTGGTGTTGGGGAATCGGTTTAAAGTTAGGTATTCATAAGCCCTTTCCGTAAGCTCTCTGTAGGTTTTACTTTTCATAAACGGGCGTTAGCCATCCCTTGTATCTTTCTATCTTCCCTCTTACTGCGTTAAAGTATAGCTCCTGAAGTTCCTTTGTGATAGGTCCTACCTCTCCACCGTTGATTTTACGATTATCCACCTCCACCACGGGCGTGATCTCTGCGGCGGTACCCGTTAGGAATATTTCCTCGGCCACGTAAAGCTCGCTTCTTGCCACAGGTCTTTCCTCCACTTCCAGCATGAGCTCGTTTTTTGCCAGCTTTATAACTGCAGCACGTGTTATGCCCTCAAGTATATGCTCCGAGTAGGAGGGTGTAATGAGCTTTTTATTCCTAACCAAGAATATGTTTTCTCCAGAGCCTTCAGCCACAAAGCCGTTTTGATTTAGCAATATAGCTTCATCATACCCAGAAAGCAGAGCCTCTGTTTTAGCCAATGCACTGTTCACATAAGCGCCTGAAACCTTCCACCGGGAGGGAATGGAGTTGTCATCGTTCCTACGCCAAGAGGAAACTTTAACCCTTGCACCTTTAGAGGTATCCAAATATCTGCCAAACCTGTACAGGTAGATGGCTACAGTGGGTGTAAAGCCCGTAAGCTTGGGTGTGAGGGCAAGGTCTTTAAAGTATGCGATGGGTCTTATATAAACATCCTCTCTTATTTGGCTTTTGACGAGGAGCTCCTTTGTGATGTTCACAAGGTCATCCACCGTGTATCTGAGCTCCATAAACATTGCCCTGCAGTTATTTATCATCCTCTGGTAGTGCTCCCTTGCAAAGAGGAGATAGAGCTGACCTTCCTCTTCGTTCCAATAAGCCCTTATGCCTTCAAAGACGCAGGTGCCATAATGAAAGGAGTTTGTCTTTATGCTTAGCTTTGCTTCCTCTACGGGGACTATTTGGTCTTCAAAGAAGGCGTATTCCATGGCATTTTATTATAATATCTTTTTCAAACTACCCTACGGAGGTTTTTAGATGGCTGTTCCGAAGAGAAGGACTTCAAACTGGAGAAGGGACCAAAGAAGGGCGCAGAACTTTTTTGCAAAGCTAAAGGTAAGGGCACTGGCAGAGTGTCCTAACTGTGGTGAAATGATTATGCCCCACAGGGCATGCCCCTACTGTGGCTACTACAAGGGCAAGCAAGTTCTAGATAAAGTATTAGGATAAATGCCTAAGATCGCAGTGGATTGTATGGGGGGGGATTACGCCCCCGAGGAGATCGTCAAGGGTTGCATCTTAGCATACAAAGAGCTTGGTCTGAGCACATACTTAGTGGGGGACAGAAAGGCGATAGAGAGTATCCTACGTAAAGAGGGAGTAAAGGAAAGTGAAGCCCTGACCATAGTTCATGCGGAAGAAAAAGTAGAAATGCACGAACCTCCCTCGGTAGTGCTTAAAAAGAAGAATTCTTCCCTTTATGTGGCGGGTATGCTGGTAAGAGAGGGGGAGGCAGACGGTCTTGTGTCTGCAGGCAACACGGGTGCAGTCCTAGCAGTGGGCAAGTTTGTGGTAGGCACTGCGGAGGAGGTGGAAAGACCTTCCATAGGGGTTCCCCTTCCAAACCCAAAGGGCAAAACGGTCCTTTTGGATGTGGGTGCCAACGTGGATTGTAAGCCCAGACATCTTCTACAGTTTGCCATAATAGGACATACCTACGCGGAGGAGATTTTGGGTATAAAAAACCCGCGGGTAGGCATCCTGAGTATAGGTGAGGAAGAGGGTAAGGGCAACGAACTGGTGAAGGAAACCTATCCCCTCTTAAAGAGGTCCAAGCTAAACTTTTTGGGCAACGCAGAAGGTAGGGACATATACGCGGGCACCTTTGATGTGATCGTGTGTGATGGTTTCGTGGGCAATGTGGTGCTAAAGGCAAGTGAAAGCCTTGGTTTAGCAGTTATTCAAATGATAAAGGAGGAGGTTCAAAAGAGCCTTCTGGCAAGGCTTGGTGCCCTGTTGATGTTGCCCGCTTTGAACAACTTCAAGAAGAAGGCGGACTTTGCAGAGTATGGGGGCATTCCTCTCTTGGGTGCAAAAAAGCCCGTCATAATAACCCACGGCAGGGCAAACGCCAAGGCTATAAAGAACGCCATAAGGGTAGCCAACGAATTTTTAACCCATCGCTTTAACGAAAAACTAAGGGAAAATCTAATAAAATTGGCTCCAGAAGGAGTAAAAATCTGATGGGTATTACACTGCAAGGATTGGGCTACTATGTGCCGGAGTATGTGCTCACCAACTTTGATTTAGAGAAGATGGTGGATACATCAGATGAATGGATCGTAACGCGCACGGGTATAAAGGAGAGAAGGATCGCAAAAAAGGAAAGTCTTTTGGACATGGCAGAAAAGGCAAGTAGGATGGCGCTAGATATGGCAAAGCTCTCTCCCCAAGACATAGACGCTATAGTCTTTGCCACAATTACACCCGAGCTCGGTTTTCCTGCTTCCGCTTGCTTACTGCAGGGCAAACTTGAATGCAAAAGGGGCTTTGCCTTTGATATATCCGCCGCGTGCAGTGGCTTTTTGTATGGCTTGGAGGTGGCAAAGGGTTTAATAGAAGGAAATGGACTAAAAAAGGTTCTCTTGGTGGGTGCAGAAAAGCTCTCAAGCATTGTTAACTGGCAGGACAGGAGTACTTGCGTACTCTTTGGAGATGGTGCGGGCGCAGTGGTTGTTTCCAACGAAGGAGAAGGTGATATCTTGGCTTCTGTTATGAGGTCCGATGGCTCTGCATGGGAGATCCTGTACGCAGAAAGGTGTGGTTATATAAACATGAAAGGGAGAGAGCTTTTTAAGCTGGCAGTTAGGAGTATGGAGGAGGTTTGTCTTGAGGCTTTGCAGAAGGCAGGGTTGAGCGTGGAGCAGATAGACCTTTTTGTGCCCCATCAGGCGAACATAAGGATCATGGAAGCCCTTGCAGAAAGACTAAACATAAGCATGGAGAAGGTTTATTCAAACATTCACAAATACGGAAACACGAGCGCCGCATCCATACCCATAGCCCTAACAGAGGCATACTTGGAGGGAAGATTGAAGCGGGGAGATTTGGTGCTCATGACCGCCATGGGCGGAGGGCTAACCTGGGGTGCGGTGTTGATTAGATTTTAAGATTATGTTCTACAAACGGGTAGTTATAAACAGTAAGGAGGTTCAGGAGGGAGACCTTTTTGTAGCATTAAAGGGTTCAAGGCACGACGGACACGACTTTGTGGAAGAGGCGTTCCAAAGGGGTGCGGTGGGAGTGGTAGTAGAAAGGGAGGTTAAAGTGCCGGAGGGAAGGTTTGCTTTAGTGGTAAAGGACAGTCTTGAGTTTTTGAGGGACTTGGCAAGAAAGAAGAGGGAGGGATTTAAAGGAAAGGTCATAGCCATTTCAGGTTCTGCGGGAAAAACCACCACCAAAGAGATGGTTGCCTTCTTGCTCTCAAAGGTTGCAAAAACCTGCAAGACGCCAAAAAACTTCAACTCCCAAATAGGAGTGCCCCTTTCAGTGGCAAACTTTGACGAAGATTGTCAGTTTTGGGTGGTAGAGGTGGGCGCAAGCCAAAAAGGAGATGTGGCAAGACTTGTGGATATAATAAAGCCTCACATAAGGGTTATAACCGCCATAGGGGAGGAGCATCTGGAGACTTTTGGCTGTTTGGACGATGTGGTGGTGGGAAACGGAGAGGTCTTCAAAGACATGGGGGAAGAAGATGTGGGCGTTTGCCCTAATGAGGTTTCCCACTGCTACCTTTTGCCAAAAAAGATAACCTTTGGTGAGGGCTCAGAACTGTCCGCACGGGAAATAGACCTTAGCACGGAAGGGGTGCGTTTTAAGGTTTTGGATGTGGAGGTTTTTATTCCCATTCCCAGCCTTGGGGTAGTGGAAAATGCCCTCTGCACCTTTGCAGTTTTACAAGCCCTAGGCTTTGATTGGAGGGACTTTGTGGGTTATATGAGGGATTTCAAGGCGGTGGAGGGAAGATTTAAAACCTACCAAATGGATAACTGGTTTGTGATAGATGATGCTTACAACGCCAACCCTCCCTCCATGCGCAAGGCTTTGCAGACCCTTTGTAGGTTTAAAGGCTTTAAAATAGCAGTGCTTGGAGATATGTTAGAACT
>WYEK01000114.1 GCA_009903855.1 Thermocrinis sp. | reverse complement strand
TTGTTATTGGATTGTCAAGCCCTACCACTTCATTGTGGTGGAGTTCGGGCAGTGTGGCGGTGTAGCAAAGGGTTTTGGAGTTTTCGTTGACCTGAGTTTTCCATCGGAAGGCTATGGGTTCCGTTAGCGGTGTGCCATAAACTATGGGAATGTAGTTCTGAATAACTTGGGCAATGCGGTAAGCGGTTTCCTTTATCTCTCCTTTGCTTTCTTCCAAGTGCTTTCTTATTCTCTCTATGGGATCCTTTTTCCCAAACAGGCTCATAACTGCCGATAACATAAAGCCAAAGGCGTAGCGTGGCGCATAGTTAGAGGGAACCTCCACAAAGTCTAAACCTTCCCTTTGGGCAACCTCCCTTAGCTTACCCCCAGAGCTGACGCAGACAACCTTTAAACCCCTTTTTATTCCCTCATCCGCCACGCTCAGGGTCTCTTCCGTGTTTCCGCTGTAGCTAATAGCCACCAATAGCCAACCCTCCCTCACATAGGGAGGTAGTTCATAACCCCTCAGAGAGAGGACGGGAACCGCCACCCCATCCTTTTCTAAGAAGAGCTTTAGCACATCCCCTACAATCCCAGAGCCACCCATTCCGGTAAAGACGATCCCCTTGTAATCGTTGGGATATATAGGAGTAATCTCATACACAACGAACTGTTCTGGCAATCTTTCTATCCATTCTTGTGCCTTCACTGGAAAAACCTCCCTCCTAGTTTTGATTTTATTATAGGCCAAAGATTACCTGCTTGCCCGATTGGGTTGGCAGAGGAGTTTGGTGCCTTAGGAGATTCAAAGAAAATTCAAGGTTGTTGTATAGGGTTATGGAGTAATTGTCCCAAAAGACGCAGGTGCCCGCAAGACAAAAGTATCCACCGCTGGTGGGTGCTATCTGCTCTGCAATGAGCAGGGTGTAGTTGCCCATGTTGGAGACTGCGGTGTCTTCTCCTCTGACCACCACCTTTATATCGGGCATAAGAGGCTTTATGGACGCACTGCATGCGAGCATGATTTTTTCTACGTTAACTTCGTTTTTTTGATTCTTGTTGTACCTTCTGATTTTTGAGGTTACCACAAAATACTTTTCTCCGTTGTGGTTGTTTACCTCGTCAATCACCTCATCTGGGTTTAGCTCCATGCCGAACCTTCTTGCCAGGGTGTTGCAGGTGTCCGCTATGTGATCTTCGTTTTTATAGTATCCGCCCAGTATGACCTTTTTTCCAAGCTCCCAAACCCACTTTTCTACCTCCTCCGCCTCCTTTTCAGTGAAGGGAATTTCCGGATAGTTGAACACTATCGTATCATACTCCTTTAACTTTTCCCAACGATCCACCTCCTCTATGATTATGTTGTGTTTTTCTGCCTCCCTCTGAAGGATTGAAAAGTAGTAATAATCGGTGATGGTAAATTCCTGATGGGTTATACTCCAGCCTACCCTGGTTATCATAAGTTTTTTATTTTATCACACTATCACGTTTACAAAAGACCTATCTCCTCGCCTCACCACTTCTATGCGTTGGTCAAACTTCTCTGCCAGATCCTCCAAATGACTTATGATCCCCACCATTCTGTTGGCATTTAGCTTTATCATCTCAAAAAACTGAGATAGCCCTTCCCTCGTTTCCCTATCAAGACTACCAAAGCCCTCATCAATGAAAAGGCTCTCTATGGGTGCATTCTTGGATATTATGTCGCTTACTCCGAAGGCTAAAGAGAGGCTTGCCAAAAAGGTCTCTCCACCACTCAAGGTGCTTACGCTTCTTTTGTGTCCGGAGAGCCTGTCTATTATCAGGATTTCTGAACCTTCCAAATCATACTCGTAGGCACCAGCTGTGAATTTTTGCAGGTAGAAGTTGGCCCTTGCTATGATCCTTTGGAGCATGATCTGACTTAAAAATTCCTGAAGCCTGTCTGCCCTAAAGTCCCTTTCAAGGATTCTGTATATACCCTCCTTCCTCTGAAGCTCCTCTTGATCCTTCAAAAGCTCTTCCTTCCTTTTTAAGCCTTCCTCTATGCGCGTTTTTTGTTCCCTTAAATGTCCAAGCTGAACATTTTTGTTTTTGTACTCTTCTTCCACCTGTTGCACCTTAGCCCTTATCTCTTGGGTAGGTTCTACTCCCTCAAAGTTCTTTAGTTCTTCTTTTAGCCTTTGCTCCTTTTCTTTCAACAGGGCAACGCTCCTTTTGTAATCTTCCAACTCTTGCTTTAGCCTTTCTATGTATTCCTTGGGTTTTATGAGTTTTTCCAGCTCTTGCACTGTTCCAAGCCCAAACTTCTTTATGGCAGGCTCCAAATTTTTGACAACCCTTTCCTTTTCCTCCTTCAGGCTTTGTATATTCCTCTCCCTTTCTAAAAGGGCGGTTTGGACCCTTTTCTCCTCCAGTTCTACGTTCCTTAGCTGTTCGGAGATAGTGGTATAGCTGTTTCTTATCATATCCCTTCTGTCTTTGAGGGTTTTTAACTTAATCTGTTTTTCCCTTATGTCCTGCTCCTTAACCTCCCAAAAGCCTTCTATTGCTAAATGCTCCTCTATCTCTTTTATTGAGGTTTGCAATTTTTCCCTCTTACCCTCCAGGGTGGATAGCCTTTCCCTCTTGGCGCTCAGCTCCTCCTTTAAATTCTTAAGCTTTTCCTCCGCCTGTTTTAGCTTTCTTCTGCCTTCCTCCAGTTCAGCTTGAGCCTTTTGTAGTTCCCTATACTCCTCTTCAAACCTCTCTTCTTCCTCCCATTCATTTAGCAGTTGCCTTAGCTCCCTTTCCTTTTCCTCCAGGGCAGAAAGCTTGCTCTCTATTCTTGCCCTTTTCTCAAGGTACTCAGATTCAAGGGCTTTAAGCCTATCCAGTTCCCTTTTGATGGTTTCAAAGTTTTCAGAGGGCTCGGTGGGAGGTAGCTGGGTAACTACATTGCCACACACTGGGCAGAGGTCTCCCTCCTTTAGGTGTGCTCTTATGTGCTCCACATGAAAGCGAACAAGGGAGCTTTCCTTCTCTTTTATGTCCCTCCTGATTTTTTCTAACTGTTCTTCCAAGCCCTCCTTCTCTTTTTTAAGAAGTTCCAAGCTTTCCCTTTCTCTCTTCACCTCATCAAGCTTTATCTTTATGGGATTGAGCTCCAAAAGTCTTCTTTGTTTTTCCTCTAAATCTTCTATCTTCTCCTTTAGCTCCTTTATGTAGTTTTCGCCCCTGTCTATTCTCTCCGTTAGATTTCTTATCTCTTCTTCCAAAGTCTTTATCTTTTCTTCTACGTCCTCCAACTCCTTTAACTTTTGGTTTCTTTCTCTATGCTTTTCAAGGGCGTTCTTTAACCTTTCTAACTCTTTTGTTAGCTGTTCTATTTGCACATCGTACTCGCCCAATCTTTCCCACTCTTGGCGGTATTTTTCCAACTGTATTTGGAACTGCTCCCTCTGATGGGAGAGTTTGGCGAGTTTCTCCCTTAAACTCTTTATTTCCTTTATCTCCTGCTCTTCCCTTTGGGAAAGGCTTTTAAAACTTTCCACGTAGGGGGCATAGGAGCTTAGCTCTTCCATCACCTGAAGATCCCTCTCAAGCTGTTCCATCTCCTCTGCCTTTTCAAGAAGTTCTTCGAGCTGTCTTTGGCACTCTGTTAGCTCTTCTTGGAGGCGGTCCCTGTGGGATGCAATATTGAGCCTTTCCTGTAGCTTCTTTCTCTCTTCTTCCAGAAGATTAAGCTCCTTCTCCAAAAGGGTGATCTCTTTGTTTACCCTCTCAAGCTCCTCTTTTGTAGCAAAGCTGAGCTCACGCAGGGATGCGGTTATAGCCTCCAAGCGGTTTTCAATCTGTCTTTTTGTCTCCCTTATCAGCTCCGCCATTTTCTCAATAAGGGTATCTACACCCAAAAGCTTGTTTAGAATTTCCCTCCTTTGCTGTGGTCTTTCGGGCTTTAAAAACCTATCAAACTGTCCCTGTGGCAAAAGTATAACCTTGGTAAAGGTATCGTAATCAACTCCCAAGACCCTTTTGACCAACTCAGGAAGCTCGTTTGCCTTTACATTCTTAAGCTTGTTCCCTTCCCAGAATCTTACCTCACCCCTTCCCTTCCTCACAGCCCTTTCAATGGCATATCTCCTGTCCCTGACGGAAAACTCCAAGAATACCCTCATATGGTCTGTTCCTTTTGAAATCAAGTGCTCGTGGAGGTCTCTTCTATCTCCGTGTCTTGGCACCTTTCCAAAAAGGGCATAGCACATGGCGTCTATTAAACTTGTCTTTCCTGCCCCCGTCCTACCCTGAATGATAAAAAACCTAAGCCCTGAGAAGTCTACGCTGTGCCTTCCCCTAAAGATGGTAAAGTTTTCCAGTTCAAGCCTGATGGGTCTCATGCTGAACTTCGTTCAACAAGCGAAAAACTTCTCTTTCTATCTCTTCGGGCAGGTCTTGATTGTAATTCTGTTTGTAGTATGCCCTGTAAATCTGCAAAAGGTCCAAGCCTTCCACTTCTATGGGAAGCTCAGTGGAGCTACTCTCGGGCAGTTCCAAATTTAAAAAGACAAGCTTTTCACCCAATACCTGGTGCAGTTTTTGGGTTTTCAGATTGAGCATTGGGTCCTTTATGTCCGCCTCCAAGATCACTTTAAAGAGTGCTTTTTGATCTTTTATTTCATCCAGAACCTTGTCAATGCTTTGACCCTTTGCTATTCTCACCTCCTTTAACTGTCTGTATAGGGAAAGCTCCAAAGCTTGCACCTTTGCCCCAAATTCCTCCAGAACTACCAAATTAACAAACTTCTTTGTGCCCTTCTCGGAAAAATCTATCTGATAAAGACTGCCCGAGTAGTGAGTGGGTGGAATGGCTGACTCTATTCTTTGGTTGAGGTGGAGATGTCCAAGGGCTACATAGTGAAAGCTATCGGGTATTTGGTCTGGTCTTATGGCATAAAAACTGCTCACGCTTGCCTCCCTTTCTGAGCCAGCAATCTTCCCCTTTTCCACCATGAGATGGGCGAGGAGTATGCGGTATCTATAGCCTTCCACCCTCTTTGCCAAGGCTTTTAGATACTGGGCTACTTTGTGGGAGTAGCTTCTGTGGGCATCCTCCGAGATGGTGGTCAGGACCCTTTCACTGGGATAGGGCAGGCACGCAATGGCTAAGTCTTTGTATTGAAAGACCATATCCTCCAC
>WYEK01000097.1 GCA_009903855.1 Thermocrinis sp. | reverse complement strand
ATAGATTCTCTATTCTGTTGGTGGGGCGTTGGACTATTGTGGTCCCAACTTGGACCTTTGCGTTTTTAGCCTGCTGGAGGGGTGTATCGTCAAGGTCAGATTGACCGCCTATAACCAAACCAGAGGTGGAGATAACATAAGTGCCTGCATTTGCATCCGTTTCTACAGTAGACAAAGCCTCGTCTTTTTCCGAAAGCATAAGCCTATACTGGCTCCCATCGTAAAAAACGCTTGCTACGACCTTGCTTCCCGCAGCTTTGTTAATCTTATCCACAAGGTCCCTAAGGGTGCCCGATCCACCCTCTATGCTAAAGGTCTCCACATCCTCTGGGTTTGGACCTTTTTTGTAGGTTATGGTAAAAGCGGACCAACTTATGTTGGAACCAAGGTCAGAAACACCCCCTTTGGAAAGCCTGATTTCCCTTGAAGAAAGCTGAATTACGCTTAAGTTAAGGGTAACGTTTGGTGTTTCCGCAGTGGCTGTGGCTGTCAGGACATTGGTGTTGGAAGAGGTTGCGGACTTTGATTTAAAAAGGTCATCCACCGAAAGGTTTGAAAAAAGATTGTTGAAGGCATCTATGGAGTTTGCAAGCTTTGAAAGGCTTTCCTGCTTAGCCTTAAGCTGATTGCCCTCCTGAGCCATTCTCTCAAGGGGCAAAGACTTCAAGCGGAGGAGCTGGTCTACTATAGAGCCCCAGTCAAGCTTACCAGTCAAGTTGCTAAAGTATATTTCCCCAGCCATTTTTAAACCTTCCTTTCCATCAGCAGACCCAAGAGCTGATCTATGCGTTTCATTAGCTCCAAAAGATACTCAGGGGGGATCTGCCTTATAACTCTGTTGGTATCCTTTTCCATGATCTTTACCACGGGTATTTCAAGCTCTTGATCAATGTCTATTTTAAGGTATTTGCTGAGCATGTCAAATTTCCTCTTTACCTCCTCAATTAGCTTTTGCAACTCTTCAGGCTTTATATCTCTTTTTTCCTGTGCATCTTGAACCTGCTGGTCCACCTCCTTTTGGAGCTTTCTCAAAGCCCCATCCATAGGCTGAACTAGCTGTTGATTTAATTTCACATCCACGTATTCAAAGCTTTGGTCTACCTTTCCAACCCTCATGGTTTATTCTCCAAAGGGGGAGGGGAAAGACCTCCCCAGAAGTTCGTTATCTGAGCAATTGGAGCACCAGCTGAGGAAGTGCGTTCGCCTGTGCCAACATAGCTATTGTGGATTGCATCTTTATCTGTAGTGATGTGAAGTTGGACATTTCTTCTGCGTAGTCCGTGTTCCTTATTACGTTTTCCGCCTGCTTGGTGTTGTCGTAGCCTACCTTTTGGGCATCAAAGATAGATTGGAGGTTGTTCATAACAGCACCAATCTGAGACCTGATGGTATCCACCTTTTGCAGTGCCTTGGAAACGATCATCAGAGCACGTTCCGCTCTCGCGTTGGTGGACAGGTCTATGGTGTAGAGGTTGGAGAAGGTTGCAGAAGATCCGGTAGTTATGTCAAAGTTCAAGCCTTCGCCTGTACCCGAAACACCACTGTAAGCAAGGTTGAAAGTTTCGTTGGCAGCTATGGTAACCCTTCCAACTTTCACCGCTGCAGAATAGCTGGTTGCGGCAGCTGTATAGTTATGAGATACTGGCGTTGTGCTTACACCCTCCAAAAGCTGACTATAATCAATATTGATAGTACCAGCGTCGGCAGCAGTAGCTACATTCACTGTTGCCTCGATGGCAATGGTTTCACCGTTGGTGGTAACGAGTTTTAGTCTTCCGCCGTCGTTCATGGCGACTATGGGCACACCTTTGGCGGAGGCTTCGGAGTTTATCTTGGAAACGAGCTCGTCCAAACCCATGGTAGTTACACTTCCACCATTCACAGTTGCAAATCCAGTAATTGTGAAAGTTTTTGTTCCATCGCCAACGTAGAATTTCAAGTCTATGGTAGCTGATCCAGTTGTTGGAGTACCACTAACGGTAACAGGGTTGGTGTAAGGATTTGCTACGCTTGTATTAACCGCCTTTGCCTCTATTCCTATTGCTTTTAGGTTTGCATTTTCGTTTATATTCTTTGCTAACTTTGCGGCGTCCACAAGCTCGGGTGTTCCGCTATACTGATACACCGTTGTGCCGTTTATTCTTACATAATCTCCAGCGTCCAACTTAAAGTTGAGTGCACCGCTTAAAGCACCTGCAGTAAGCAAGGTAGTCAAGTCACCACCGGAAGCAGCAGCTGTGGTACTAACGTAAGTTGCACCCATACCTTGTGCTATATAGGCGCCGAGGCTCTGAGCCCTCACATCCGCTATGGAAACATTTACCACTTGATCCATTCTTGCGCCGTAGTGGATGTATTTGTTCTGGAATGTTCCATCAAGGAGTTTGATGCCGTTGTATTCGGTGTCTGTTCCGATCTTTTGGATGGCGTCTATTAGGTTGGCAACTTCCCTCTGCAGGGCAGCCCTTGCGTTGGGGTCGTTGATGTCATTTGCTGCCCTTATTGCCCTTGAGTAGATGCCTTTTAGCCTGTCAAAGATCTGTCCGGACGCATTTTCTGCGATCCGTAGGGCGGATATACCTGTAGATATGTTCCTGCTGCCCTCTTGCAAACCGGTGGCAACCAGTGAAAGCTGGTCTGCTATAAACAGACCTGCAGCGTCGTCGGACGCCTCCAAAATCCTCATGCCAGTAGAAAGCCTAAGCAAAGATTTGCCCATCTCCCTCTGATTGACGAGATAGGCTGTGTGTGTGGATGCTGCCTCATAGTTAAAGTTCACTCTCATAGCTTGCACCTCCTTATAAGGTCTTCTATTTTTGGATATCGGATTTTGGGAAAACTTTTTAAGCTTGACGTTAATCATAGGAGAGCCTAAGACCTACCGCTTACAATATATAGCCAAATATAGTCAAAACCTAAAAAAGGAGGTACAACATGAACTTTAGGCATGTTTTTGTTTGTGTTCAACAAAGACCGCCAGGGCACCCTATGGGTTCTTGCTCAGACAGGCAGAGCAGGGAAGTCTTGCAGAGGTTTATGGAAAAACAGCAGATGGACCCAGAACTCTTTATGAGCTGTATGATCACGCCTACCGGATGTTTAAACGCCTGCGGTATGGGTCCAGTGGTAGTGGTCTATCCGGAGGGAGTTTGGTATGGAGGAGTTAGACCGGAGGATGTGGATGAGATCGTGGAAAAACATCTGAAGGGAGGAGAGGTTGTGGAGAGGTTGGTAGTATCTAAGGGAAAACCACCGGGTATGTTCTAAATGAAGGGGCTTTAGCCCGCACCGGGCACCCCTTCCTCTTCAAACTCAATCTGGAGCTTTTCTGCGGGCACTATGGTGCTTATGGCGTGTTTATAGACTAAAGTTTGTTGTCTTCCATCTTCTACAAGAATGGTAAAGGTGTCAAAGGACCTGATCTTGCCTTGAATCCGCACTCCGTTGATTAGAAAGATCGTTACCTTTACCCTTCTTTTTCTTGCAGTGTTCAAAAAAGCCTCCTGCAACCTATAGGACATAGTCCTGCCTCCTGGGGATGTTTTCCATCGTTATTTCCCAAAGCCTTTCAGATAGAGAAATATAATAATCCACCTTTTCCAATTTTTCAACAAGCTCTGTATCAAAGGCAGACATTCCAAAGTAAGCACCCAAGTAGGCACCCACCAGATAACCTATAGCGTCCGTATCTCCACCAAACTTACCATAAGAATTTACCGCCTCAAAGAACGCCCTCTGAGGATTTTCTATATTCCTAAGGAAAATAAAAAGGGACAAAGGGAAAGCTTCCAGGGCGTAGGAAGAGTTTCCGAGCTGGAATATTGCCTCTTCTAAACTGCTTCCTTCTTCCAAAAGCTCTTGAACTCTCTTTATAGCCCTTCTGTTTGCGTCATACTTTGCAAATTCCTGCAAGTGAGATAAGAGTTCAAGTCTTTCTGAATGATCTTCCAGGTTCCATTCCCCACTTACCAAATAGGAAATAAGGGCAGAAAGCATACCAGAGACATCGTAAATCTCTTTACTTCTGTGGGTTATCAGGCTCACAAGCCTTCCGCCCTCTGCAGAAAGGTAAGGATTGTAAAAGTGAAATAGCCCCACTACCACACTCCTTAGGGCACCCTCTATGGAGGAGGAGTAAAAGCCAGCAGACTCTAAGCTAATACCGAAGGATAAAAGGTCTATAGCGGTCAAAAGGTTAGGGTCTGGGTAGCGATGGCTCTTTTCATCTTTGCGCCATTTGAGGAGTTTCTCAAAAAAGTGATAGGGATCTATAGCCTTTCTTTCCAAAATGCTCTCGAGCAAAAGGATGCTTATGGTGGTCTCGTCGGAGACTTCCCATGGTTCAAAGCCAAAGGCAGGGCTTTTGGGATGTGGCTCTACAAAGCCCTCCACCGGGCCACCGTAAAAGCTGTGAACTTCCTCCTCCGTTAGGTCCTCTACGCACTTACCTATGGCATCTCCAAGGGCGGAACCTACGATTACTGCACTGAACTTATCCCCCATCAGTAGAGCTTACCCATTTTTCTTGCTAGTTCCTTTAATCTTTCTATCCTTTTTTCGGTTGGTGGATGGGTAGAAAAGAGCTCCCAGAGTCCTTCACCCTTAAGAGGGTTTTCAATAAAGAGGTGGGCAGTGCCTTGATTGACCTCTGCGGGAATTTGATACACATAGTTGTGTATTTTTTCAAGAGCCCTAGCTAATGCTAATGGGTCTCCACTGATTTTAGCCCCGGTTTCATCTGCCAAATACTCCCTTGCACGAGAGATCGCCAACTGAATGATCGTGGCTATTATGGGTGTGAGTACGATGAGGGCTATGCTTCCTATTAGGGAAAGTGGGTTTTTGTTTTCTTCATCCCTTGAGTGTCCAAAGAGAAGCGCCCACTGCAGCATATTAACAAGGTAAGATATGGCTCCCGCAATGGTTGCCGCCATAGTTGCCACCAGCACATCCCGGTTCTTTATATGTCCTATTTCGTGGGCCAAAACTCCTCTTAGTTCATCTCTATCAAGGAGCTGGAGGATGCCCGCAGTTACTGCCACTGCAGAGTGGCCGGGACCTCTACCGGTAGCAAAGGCGTTAGGTTGTTCCATGGGAACAAGGTATATTTTGGGCTTTGGTATGTTTGCCCTTTGGGCAAGCTCTTCCACCATCTGATGTAGCCAAGGAGCCTCTTCTTCCGTTATTTCCCGCGCGCCATACATTG
>WYEK01000066.1 GCA_009903855.1 Thermocrinis sp. | reverse complement strand
ACCATAGCCCACCTCACAGCCCTTATAATGGGTCTGGCTGGGGTATTTCTGCTACTATTCCCAAGGGAGTTTTCCTACCTCTTTGTAAAGGACCCGGAGGTGGTGGATTTAGCGGTCTATTATTTAGTGATCGTAGCCCTATCTCAGCCCCAGATGGCATACGCCAGTGTATACTCGGGAGCCTTAAAGGGCATGGGAAAGACCCACATACCCCTTATAATCAACATCTCTTCCTTTTGGCTTTTCAGGATTATACCTTCTTATGTCTTTTTAAAGTTCTTTCCCTCTCCCATCGTGCCTTGGGTCTTTATGAGCGTGGAAACCACCTTAAGGGCACTGATCTTTTACCTTGCCTACAGAAGGATCATTTCCAAGCTAACTTCGCCCACTATCAAGGAAATTCCGACATCCTGACTTCTTTGGGCACATCAAAAAGCACCACTTTTGATATAATTCATGCAAGACTGCCATATTTTTAGAACATCTGCCTTGTGTGATTATTATACAGATTTTGGAAATTAAACCCTTTCTAACAACTGCCTTGCCATCTCAAGCTCCTCGTCAGTTTTTATAACCAAAATCTTAAGCTTGCTATCTGGGCTGTTTATAAAAAGGGGAAGGTCTTTGCCTTTGTTTAAACTCTCGTCTAAGACTATACCGAGCTTTTCTAAGCCTTTACATACGAGCTCCCGCACCACTGGGCTGTTTTCACCGACACCGCCGGAAAAGACCAGGGCGTCAACCTCGGGGAGGACTGCATAATAAGCGCCTATGTATTTTTTTATCCTATACACATAAAGCTCAAGGGCTCTTTGGGCTATGGGGTCTCCTTCCTGAGCCTGCTGAACCATTTTGCCTATGTCTTTGCTACCGGTAAGTCCCTTTACTCCGCACTGGTTGTAAAGGAGATGTTCCAACTCTTCCGGGCTCCTCTCCCTCAGAAGATGAAGGAGTATGCCTGGGTCCAGGTCGCCCGCCCGCGAGGACATGACAAGCCCCTCCAGAGGGGTCATTCCCATGGAGGTATCTATGGGTTTGCCTTTATATACCGCGCATGCGCTCGCCCCACTTCCCAGATGGAGCATTATGGCGCTCAGCCCTTTAAGCTCCTTTCCCAAAAGCCTTGCGGTCTCTTTGAGAAGATATGAGTATGATATACCATGAAAGCCATACCTTTTTATTCCTCTTTCGTAAAATTCCAAGGGTAGGGCGTAAGCCCTTGAGGTGAAGGGAAGCTCTCTAAAAAAGGAGGTGTCAAAGATGGCATACTGGGGCACCTGTGGAAGTTCCTGCAGGCACACTTCAATACCCGCAAGGGCAAGACGGTTATGCAGGGGAGAAAGAGACACTAAACTTTTCAATTTCTCAATGGTTTCTTCGTTGATGGGCAATGGCGAGTCCAAATCCATCCCATGAACTACCCGGTGGGCTATGGCATCAATCCTTTCTGTGTTGGCTATGACCTGTCTCACCACCTTTTGACAATCCTCTACTCCATCTATCTTTACATTTTCTCGCACTTTAGCCTGCAGTTGTTCAAAGAGGGCATACTTTAAGCTTGAACTACCGTAGTTAAAAACGAGGATATGTTTCATAACCTTTAAAGGTCTGGCTTATCAACGCCGTGGGTGTAGGCATACCTGAGGGCATCTATCTGCATGTTCTTTAGCTTGTCTTTGAAGCTTCCCCCTTTGCCCTGCAGCTTTGGCACCCTGTCTATAACATCCATAGCTATGCTAAAGCGGTCTATCTGGTTGAGTATGGCAAGTTGCAGGGGTGTGGTGATGCCCCCTCTGCCTTTCAGGAAGGGCGTAAGGTGGGTGGCATCTATGCCTACTTTTCTGTTTTCCCTGTAACCCCTTACATGAAGGTTTTTATGGTTGGTCCTTCTGTAGGTCAGCCGGTGAATTAGCCAAGGGTAGCCGTGGAAGTTAAATATTATGGGCTTGTCTTTGGTGAAATAAAGGTCAAAATCGTGGTCTGTAAGTCCGTCGGGGTGCTCGGTTTGAGGAGTAAGGCAGAAGAGATTTACCACATTCACAAACCTTATCCTAAGGTCTGGGAAGGCTTCCTTCAGTAGAAAGCTTGCATAAACTGCCTCCTTTGTGGGTATATCACCACAGCTTGCAATTACCACATCGGGCTCCTCTTCCACATGGTTGCTGGCAAAGTCCCATATGCCTATGCCCTTTTCCACATGCCTTTGGGCACTTGCCAAATCAAGATACTGGGGATGTTTCTGTTTATCCGCTACGATTATGTTGATCCTGTTGGTGCTTTGAAAACACAGTTTAGCAACGCATAGCAATGTGTTGGCGTCCGGCGGGAAATACACCCTTACCACATTGGGCCACTTATCCACTATGGCGTTTATAAATCCTGGGTCCTGATGTGTAAAGCCATTGTGGTCCTGCCTCCAAACTACGGAGGTAAGGAGAAGGTTGAGGGAAGGTAAAGGCATCCTCCAGGGCACATCGGAGGATATGTCCAACCACTTGCCAAACTGATTTACCATAGAGGATATTATTGGGGCAAAGCCTTCATAGGTGTTTAAAATGCCATGCCTTCCGGTTAGTATGTATCCCTCCAGCAAACCCTCCATAGTATGCTCTGATAACATCTCCACCGTTCTACCGTAAGGGTCAAGATGCCCATCATCCTGATCCTCTGGTAATATCTTTGCCATCCAAGCCTTGCCAAACTCAAAGACATCATAGAGCCTGTTGGAGTGGGTCTCGTCTGGTCCAAAGACCCTAAAATTGTTGGGATTGTTCCTTATAATCTCCCTCAGAAAGGCGCCCAAGGGTCTTGTGTTCTCGTAATGGAGCTTCATGGTCTCTTGAACATCCAGGGCAAACTGCTCCAAGGGAGGTAGTCTTAGGGGAACTCTCAAAAGCCCTCCGTTGGCGTGAGGGTTGGCGCTCATTCTCTTGTTTCCCTTGGGGGCTAAGCTCCTCAGGTCCTCTCTCAGCCTTCCCTTCTCGTCAAAGAGCCTTTCTGGCTCGTAGCTTTTCAGCCACTCTTCCAAGATTCTAAGGTGTTTTTCGTTTTCCCTAACATCCGCCAGGGGAACTTGGTGGGACCTCCAATAGCCTTCTATGTAGTGCTCTTCCACCTTTTTGGGGGCAGTCCAACCTTTGGGAGTTCTCAGAATGATCATAGGCCATTTGGGTCTGAAAACTCTTCCTGAGGACCTGGCATCCTCCCAAATACCGAGTATTCTCTCAACGCACCAGTCCATAGCTTCAGTCATAACTCCATGAACCTCAAGCTCCTCTTCACCTTCCACCACCTTTGGCTCGTAGCCATAGCCTTTGAAAAGGCTCAGTAGTTCTTCCTCTTCAATGCGTGCGAGGATGGTTGGGTTGTTTATCTTGTAGCCGTTTAGCAAGAGAACTGGTAGAACCGCCCCATCTCTTGCGGGATTTAAGAACTTGTTGCAGTGCCAGGCAGTAGCCAATGGTCCAGTTTCCGATTCACCGTCCCCTACCACCGTTATGGCTATGAGGTCCGGATTGTCAAAGACCGCCCCGTAGGCGTGGGAGAGGGAATAGCCCAGCTCACCCCCTTCTTGGATGGAGCCGGGTAGTTCAGGAGTGCAATGACTTCCAAGTCCGCCGGGAAAGGAGAACGCCCTAAAGAGGTTTCTGAGACCCTCCTCATCCTGGCTGAACTGAGGATAATACTCGCTGAGGGTTCCCTCAAAGTATACGGGCGCTATATAACCCGGTGCGCCGTGTCCTGGTCCAACCACAAAGATACAGTTGAGGTCATACTTGTTTATTACCCTGTTTGCATGCACATAGGCAAAGCTTATACCCGGGCTTGCACCCCAGTGTCCCAAAAGCCTCCTTTTTATGTGTTCCCTTTTCAGAGGTTCTCTTAAAAGGGGATTATCCCAAAGGTATATCATACCTACCGCCGCATAACAGCAAGCCCTCCAATAGTCCCTTAGTGCCTTTAGATCCATGACTAAACTCTCCTTATTTAAGATTATAACAAAGGATTGGAGAGGTCATTCCCCTACCACTTTACCCCTGCTACCGTTTCCCCTTCAAGAAGCTAACGCACCAACTTAAACTTATCCGCATAAGGAACATCAAAAAGCCCCCGCTTTACTGAAAAGGCCACCTGATCTCCTATGTTTGCTTTATTGTATATATCCGCCGGAACTCTCACCTCTTTAAAACATCAGCCCCTCTCCTGCCAATCGCTAAGGTGAAGATAGTATGCATCAGGTTCCCGTGAACGTCTCTCCTTACGTTTATCCTCCACAAGGGCGTAGCCAGAGATTTCGGCTTTTGTATAAAGCTTGTTGACAAAAGGAAAGATAAAAAACCACAGGCAAAGATAAAGGACTGGAGTAAGAATTAAGAAAATTGGTAGCCAAATGGTGTTATCTGGTCTTCTACCCCTTAATAGAACCACAAAGCCTAAAAAAGGTAAAACAAAATACAGCATAGTCCCATTAGCCAACTGCCGGAATTTGTTCTGTATATCGCAATCGTGATAAGAAGAAGCGAAAATCCATACAAACACTGAAAGAACAATAATTGCAATGGAGATTAAAACATAAGCTAGGCTTAGCCAGTCCGCCTTGTCGTCAAACTTTTCTGAACTTGGAAACTTGTTGAGTTTTAGGCGGAGCTTATACATGCCATCAATCACCTTATTTAAAACTTCCTCCGTAAGCTCTGCTTCCCCCTCTGTGGTTAATTTGACCTCAAGGGTATTTCCGTAGATGCCTAACTGCCGCACTTCCTCTGGTTCAAAAATCTGAAATATAATATTCTGAACTTCTTGGTCGTATAAGATCGTTTCTGCCCATCTTTCGTCCCTGTGGTTGATATAAAAGGTTATAACAAAACATCATTGTGAGCACACCAACTACTTAGGACATTATTTGCAAACCAAAGAGAGCCTCATAAAAACGGTTATAGTTTGCAGGTCCTTTGTAGGTTGAGGTGCAGACATGCCTTTTGCTTCTCCATATATGGGTGAGTAAAGCAGTGGACCGTCGTAGGTCATGCTTTCTATTTGGCATTCCTTTCTAAGCTTTTTGCTAATTTCAGTGGTAAATATAGTTGCCCTGTCAAGGAGAGAAAACATTAACTCTTGCTTTTTGGCTTCCTGAGCATTTGCGGAAACAATCCATTGGGTCCCATGGATGGAAAAGCTTATGCCCTCCATTTGGGCAAGCTTTTGAAGTATCAGGTCTTGGTCTTTGATATCCTTTAATCTGAACTGATAAAAGGCTTGAGCCCTAAAACCTTCGCATTTTTGGGTGTTCTTTTCCATAAAACACTTTCTATCCACCCAATAGTTCCCTCCAGAGTAAGAAAGTCCCAGT
>WYEK01000107.1 GCA_009903855.1 Thermocrinis sp. | reverse complement strand
AACCTTGCCAACTGGGCAACCTTCTCTACCACATCTTCCTTCAGCATGGGATAACCTTTATTATAATCTTTCTCTCCCTTGGACCGTCAAATTCTGCCAAGAATATGGACTCCCAAGTGCCAAGGGTAAGCTCTCCATCCTCTACGGGTACCACCCTTGAGTTGCCTATTATACTGCTCCTTATGTGGGCAGCGGAGTTTCCTTCCGCGTGGGCGTAGTTTGGATCGCTCCAAGGGATCAGCCTTTCCAAAGCATAGGAAATATCCCTTATCACATCCGGGTCCGCCCCTTCGTTTATAAAGACCGCACAGGTAGTATGAGGCACATATATCAAACAAAGACCAGATTTAACACCTGATTTTTTAACCTCTTCTTTGACTAGATGAGTTATATTCACAAAACTTGTCCTTTTGGCAGTCCTAACCTTCAGCACACTCATTCTTTGATAGATATTTTAAAAATACACCTTTCGTGTCCCTGCGCGGCGCATGCGGTTTCTTTCACTTCTACTTTTTTGCCCAAAAGCTCACCCAAAAAGCCGGCAAAAAAGCCGGCCATTGGCTCACAGACGGGCTTTTTACTACTCCCCACCGCCTCCACTAAGATGGAACCCTCCACTTTTATTTCCATGGCATCTATGTCAAACTCAAAAACATCTATAAGCCTTGAGGATTCTGCGATTACTGTTAGAATTTCCAAAGCCTCGTCCAACCGGTCGGTTATCACCCCATACCTTTCCTTGAGAATTTTGGCACCCTTTCTTCCACCGTATTCGGTGGCTTTTTTAATAAGCTTATCTATGCCCAAGTTTGAAAACTTGTATATGTCTCTGTATCCGTCAATGAGTGCAGCCCTATGCACCAAAACAGATTCCCTTTCTATGGCTTCCGCCAATGCCCTAAACTTATCTCCTAAAGGTTCCATCTTATGCTCCCAAGCTTTTGTTCCAATGTGCTCAAAAACATAGTTTATCACAGATCCTTTCACGCTTTATAAGTATAGTTCCTCTCCCAATTCCATGCGGTTTTGATTATAAACTCCAGGTCGTCGTATTTGGGAGTCCATCCCACCAGAGTTTTTAGCTTTGTTGCATCAGCCACCACCTGAGGTGGGTCTCCTGGTCTTCTGTCCGCATAGACCACCTTAAAGTCTATGCCCGTCACTTTTTTTACAGTTTCTATAACCTCTAACACCGAGTAGCCTCTTCCGTAGCCCACATTGAACACATCGCTCTCTCCGCCATTCATAAGGTAATCCAGCACATCCAAGTGGGCTTGGCACAGGTCCATTACATGGATGTAGTCCCTTATTCCTGTCCCATCGTGGGTTGGGTAATCTGTGCCATAAACCTCTATATAAGGCAACTCTCCTTTTGCAGTCTTCAATGCCCTTAGGATAAGATGTGTGGGATTTTTGCTCACCTGTCCTATTTTCCCCTCTGGGTCTGCACCCGCCACGTTGAAGTATCTGAGTATTCCATACTTGATACCTTCTGCCCTTCCAAAGTCCTTTATAGCTTGCTCCGAAAATAGCTTACTCCAGCCGTAGGGACTTATAGGGTTTGTTGGGTCTGTCTCTTTGACGGGAACCTTCTCGGGAATACCATAAACTGCCGCAGTGGAGGAAAAGATCAAATACTCCACCTTTGCCCTCTTCATAGCCTGCAGTAGGTTCAAAGTGCCATAAAAATTGTTCTCGTAGTAAAGCAAGGGCTTTTCCACGCTTTCGGGCACCACCACCTTCGCGGAAAAGTGCATAACCGCATCGGGTTTAAAGTCCAAAAGCACATCTTCTATCTGCTTGTAGTTCAAAAGGTCTCCCACCACTAACCTACGGTTTATGACCGCCCACTCGTGACCGTTGGAAAGGTTATCAAAGGTTAAAACCTCATGCCCCTTTTCCACCAAAAGCTTTACCATGTGGGAACCAATGTAGCCAGCTCCTCCAGTCACTAAAACCTTCATAGCTTTATACCTCTAAGCCAATGCCAGTTTTCTTTAAACCAATCAACGGTTCGCCTGATACCCTCCTCTAAAGAAACCTTTGGCTGCCAGCCCAAAAGATCTTTTGCCTTTGTTATGTCTGCCCAGGTGGCCTTTAGGTCCGCCTTGTGAAACTCCCTGTTTTCCACCTTTGCGCTTTTGCCCGTGAACTTTTCTATAAGCCCTATCACCTCTGATAGTTTGTGAGGTTGGTTGTTGCCAAGGTTTATTATCTCATAGCCCAAGGGCTTTAGGGCTAAGATGGTCCCCTCCGCAATGTCGTCTATGTAGGTAAAATCCCTGCTCTGAGAACCGTCCCCAAAGACTTCCAAAGGTTTTTCTTCCATGATCCACTTTATGAACCTAAAGACGCTCATATCCGGTCTTCCCGCAGGACCGTAGACGGTAAAGTATCTAACCACAGAAACATCTATGCCATAGAGGTAGTGATAGGTGTAGGCAATTACCTCCGCAGATTTCTTTGAAGCAGCGTAAGGAGAAATGGGTGTATTGACCGGCAGGTCTTCTTTGAAAGGCATGGGCTGTCCTGCGTAAAGGGAAGAGGTGGAAGCAAGCACAAACTTTGGCACACCGTAGTTTTTGCAAAGCTCCAGAAGGTTCAAAGTGCCCAAGGCGTTGGTGGTAAAGTAAACAAAGGGATTTTCCAGAGATGCCCTAACTCCCGCCCTTGCAGCCTCGTTTATCACCGCATCAAAGGAGTATTTCTTAAACACACCCTCTAAAAACTCAAGGTTTTCTATGTCTCCCTGATAAAAGGTAAAATTTTTGTGCGCCTTTAGGTCCTCAAGGCGGTATTCCTTCAGTCTAACATCGTAGTAATCGTTGAGGTTGTCTATGCCTACTACCTGATGCCCCTCCTCCAAGAGTTTTTTTGACACACGCCAGCCTATAAAACCCGCACAGCCTGTTACTAATATGTGCATATTAGGGAGAGTATTATAGCATTAAACTGCTAATTACATCATACACTTAGCTTGCTTTTTCTCGCTTTCTATCTTTACAGCATTTAAAACGTTAGAGGTTGCGGGGTCCTCTTGTACTCTTACTTCCAAACACATACCCTGTGTAATCTGATTTATGCATCCGCTTCCGTAGTATTTCACACCATTCATCTCACAGGTTGTATTCTGAGTTATATATACCATATAAGTCTTCCCCATCCATGTCCCAGTAAAGCTGTTCGTGCCTACACTTTGCACCTTAATATACACCTCTCTATCCTTATCTTGAACACCTTGAGGTGTAAGTGGCTTCATTTTTACCTCTGTAACCTGCCATGGGTTTATGGAAGTGTTCACTTCAAACTCTTTTAGATCAAAATCGACCACAAGCTTTCCAATAGCAAAGGGTTGAACTGTCCCATTGAACCTTATGTAGCATCTTTCGTTTGTATGGCATTGAACTGTGTTGGGTTTGTTGGGTTTTTCTTGCATGGGCACAAAGATAGCTTGATGTTGTTGACCGCTTTGGTCTGTTATTGTGAGGTTTTTGTCCATCACCACCTCAAGCCTGTTGTAAGTTCCCTGTGGAATGTTTGTTGTGGTTATATACTGATATACACCATTTAACTTTGCAAGGTCTACCTGAAGCCCTTGTTGGTTTGTAAAGAGGCTAACTTTTTGCTGACATACGTTATCGGAGCACAAATTCACCTCATATACCTTCACCAAAATCTCAGAATACATGCTTGCATCATCAGTAAAATAAAGGCTTACAGAACTGCTACCAGAAGAACTACTTCCACCACTGCTACCTATACCACCGCCACCTCCGCCACCGCATGAAAAGATTAGAGCACAAAATCCTGCGAGTATCCATTCTTTCCTCATTTCTGACCCTCCTGGTGATTATTTTAAACCTAATCCTAATTTCTGGAATTATCAAGCGTTAAAAATAGCTTAGTGCCTTTATCTCCTCCATTATTTTGATGGCTACTTCCTTGTAGTTTTTCTCATGGGAGTAATCTTTGGGCTTTCCTATGAACACCCTTATTTTGGCTCCTGGTTTTGGAAAGCTCTTGCCCCTTGGCATAACCTTATCGGTGCCATCTATATAGACGGGTAGAACTTTCTTTTTGCTTTTTATAGCCAAAAGGCCCACGCCCGGCTTAGGTCTGAGAAACTGCCCCGGCTCTGCCCTTGTACCCTCCGGAAATATGCATACCTTACAGCCCCTCTCCAAAAACTCAAGGACTGTGCTCAAAGCTTGCACATCTCCCGTACCTCTCTTTATTGGAATGGCTCCCATGTGGGAGATCAGCTTACCAAAGATGGGGACTTTAAAGAGTTCTTCCTTTGCCACAAATATCAAGGGCTCGGGAAATACTGCGTTTAAAACGGGCGGGTCCAAGTAGCTCCTGTGGTTGGACGCCACTATGCAAGGCTCAGATGGAATATTCTCCAAGCCAAAGACCTCTATCTTAAAGACCGCCTTAAAAACGGGCTTTACCACAGGGCAAAGGGGCTTAAGAAAATAGTTGGCAAAAAAGCTTTTTATGCATGGGTGTCTTTTCATGCCGACTTCCTCACCTTTTGCAAAAGGTTGTGGGCAAGGCGGGTGGGCTCTGGTATGCGATACAAGGATGTTTTTAAAACCAGTTCAAGGGCAGTGTTCAAGCTTATCATGTGTCCTGGGGACACGTAAATGGGTGCGGTGTTTTCCTTTGTTCTGAGGACTGCACCTACCACCTTTCCTCTGTAGTGAATAATCGAAAAGCTTCCACGCTTTGATGAAGGTTCCTGTGCTTTTCCCACAAGGATCGTTTTTGCCACCCCTACGGTAGGTGTGTTTGTTTCCACACCAAAGTGGGACGCTATGCCGCAACCCCTCGGATGGGCAATACCCTGCCCGTCTATAAAATACACATCTGCCTTTACCTTTGCCTCCTTATAAAGCTCCAACATCAAGGGCATTTCCCTAAAGGCTAAGAAGGTAGGGATGTAAGGAAAATCCACCACACCTTCCACCACTTTTTGATAGATGGGTTTTAGGCTTTTGAGCTCCAACACCACCAAGCTTGCCCAAGCCTTAGTAGGTGTTTTCTTTATGTCTTCAAAGGTCAAGTCCATCCCGCCCACCAGCTCAAGCTTTTCAAAGCTATCCTCCAGGACAACCCTCTTTGAACAGTCTAACTGAATTTTTTCCAGTTCTCTTAAGTCCATTGAGTAATAATAATTGTACTTGGAGCTCTGGCTGGAGTAAACCACTTTTGGGTTATGCTATATAAATATGACGGACTTTGTGCATTTGCACCTGCATACCCAATACTCCCTCCTTGACGGAGCTATAAAGATAAAGGACCTGGCAAGCAAGGCTAAAGAGTTTGGCTACTCAGCGGTTGCCATCACAGACCACGGAAACCTATTCGGGATATTGGACTTTTACAAGAGCATGAAGGAACAGGGCATAAAGCCCCTTTTGGGTATGGAAGCCTACTTTA
>WYEK01000032.1 GCA_009903855.1 Thermocrinis sp. | reverse complement strand
GGCATGAAGCTACATGCGGAGATAGAAGAGACAAAACAGCTTGTTCTAAAAATGGCAGAGCTTGTACGGACTGCGGTGGAGAAGGCTATAGACTCTTTGAATAAGCAGGATATAAACTTGGCGGAAGAGATCATAAAGGGGGATGATGCCATAGACAAGCTGGAGGTGGAGATAGAAAGACGTTGTATAAGGATGATTGCCCTCTATCAGCCAGAGGCGGTGGACCTTAGGCTAATAATGGGTATGTACAAGGTGGTTTCCGATTTGGAAAGGATCGGAGATGAGGCGGAAAATATAGCAGAGAGGTCAATTTTATTGGCGCAGGAGCCTCCATTGAAGCCTTACGTAAATCTAACCTTGATGGCAAACACTGTGAAAACCATGATTGAGGATGCGGTAGTTAGCTTTTTCCACAGGGATGTGGAGCTGGCAAAGAAAGTTATAGAGAAAGACGATACGGTGGATGAGCTATACCATCAGTTGGAAAGGGAGCTGATAACCTATGTTATGGAGGACCCAAGGAACATAAAAAGGGTTATAAGCCTTTCCTTTGTGGCAAGGCATTTTGAGAGGATGGCAGACCATGCAGAAAACATAGCAGAAATGGCCATTTATTGGTCTGAGGGAGAGCTAATAAAGCATCAGCATATAGTGGAAAGGAAGGCAAAAGAGGAAAAAGCGGAGTGAAAGGCTTTCTTATAAGCCTTGAGGGAATAGACGGTTCTGGCAAAAGCACTCAAGCCCGTAAGCTGTATAAGTTTTTAAAGGAAGAAGGCTACGAGGTTTCCCTCTATAGAGACCCCGGTTCTACTCCCCTGGCAGAACAGATAAGGGAGCTGATAATAAACTACGCTATGGACCCAATTACAGAGCTTTTGCTCTTTGAGAGTGCAAGGTCTAGCTTAGTATGGGAGAAAATATTCCCAGACCTGACCTGTGGAAAGATTGTAATAGTAGATCGGTTTATAGACTCTACGACCGCTTACCAGGGCTACGGAAGGGAGGTAAACTTAGGAACTGTTAGCATTTTAAATCACATAGCCACAAGGGGAAGAAAGCCAGACCTTACCTTTATACTTAACCTACCCTTGGAGTTGGCTCTGCAAAGGTTGAAGGAACAAAAGAGCAAGTTTGAAGAACAAAACTACTTAAAAAAGGTCAGGGACGGATACCTTCAGATTTTCTATTCTGAAAAGGAAAGGGACATAAGGTTGATAGATGCCAGCAGGTCAGAGGAGGAGGTTTTTGAAGAAATAAAAGCCATAACCTTGGAAAGGCTTAAGGTATTGTAAAATAAAAGGCTAAACCATGCGGGTGGTTATGGTTGCCAGTGAAAGCGCCCCGTATTTGAAGACGGGAGGGTTGGGAGATGTGATCCACTCCCTTTCCAAAGCCCTTACAAAGCTTGGGCATACAGTTTATGTAATAATGCCAAAGTATGCTAAACTAAAAAGGAACGTAGAGAGAAAGGCAAAGGAAGGCATAAAAATATACATTGACCATCAGTGGAGAGAGTTTGACCTTTATGAAGACATTCTGGACCATGTTAGATATTTTTTCATAGACTACAAACCCTACTACGGGAGGGAATATGCCTACGCACCTCCAAAGGGAGATTACTACGACAACGCCCTGAGGTTTGGCTTTTTGTCTTTGGCAAGTCTTCAGGTTATAAGGGAGCTGGAGCTAAAGCCGGAGGTTATCCATATCCACGACTGGCACACGGGAATTTTGCCCTTGTATAAGTCCTTGTATTACCCAGACTTGGAGAGAGTGCCCGTTGTATTTACCATCCACAATGCCATGCATCAGGGCATTTTTGACGCCCATTTTCTACCCGCTTTGAACCTACCATGGGAGGTATTCCACCCTTACGGGGGCATAGAGTTTTACGGAAAGATAAACTTCATGAAGGCAGGGATACTGTTCTGTGATGTTTTGACCACAGTTAGCCCATCCTATGCGGAGGAATTGAGAGCTTACTGTTATGGTTTGGAGGGTGTTATAAGGGAAAAGAAATACTTTTTTGGCATTCTCAACGGCATAGATTACGATGTATGGAACCCGGAAAAGGACGAACTTATCTTTGCCAGATACAGCATTAAGAGCTTTAAAAAGGGTAAGTTGAAGAACAAGACCCGCCTTAAGGAGATCTTTGGCTTGAAAACTGAAAACTACAGACCTCTCATAGGCGTAGTGGCAAGGCTTACCGCCCAGAAGGGCTTTGACCTAATAGTTTCCTCCGCAGAGGAAATCGTAAAAGAGGGCTTTGATATGTTGGTTTTGGGTTCTGGCGAGGACAAATACCAAGAGATGCTCGTAGAGTTGAGTAAAAAGTTTCCAGATAACATCAAAGCTCGTATTGAGTACAGCGAAGAGCTTGCCCACAAGATATACGCGGGTGCGGATATGTTCTTAATTCCATCCCTTTTTGAACCCTGCGGAATATCTCAGATGATCGCCATGCGTTATGGAACCGTGCCAGTGGTGAGGTGGGTAGGTGGGCTAAAGGACACCGTCAAGGACTTTTTGAAGGACCCAGAAAACGGCACGGGCTTTGCCTTTGAAAATTTTGAGCCAGGGGATATGATGTCTGCCCTGCTTCGGGCAAGGGTATTTTATGATATGGAGTTTTGCAACTCGGAGAAGGTGTGGTCTGAAATTGTAAAGCGGTGTATGAGGCAGGACTTTTCTTGGGAAAGGAGTGCCAGAGAATACGAGTCCGCCTACACCACTGCGAGGGTGCTGAGGTTCTATGATAGTTGAGCTCAAAGAACTTTTGGAGCTTTTGGAAAAGGTCCGGGGAAAAAAGAAAATAGTTTTCACCAACGGTTGTTTTGATATACTCCATGCGGGGCATGCAGATTATTTGAACAAGGCAAAATCCCTGGGGGATATTCTGGTGGTGGGTATCAACTCGGACGCTTCCGTGAGAAGAATAAAGGGTGAAAAAAGACCCATACTGCCACAGCAGATGCGTGCCTATCTTTTGGACAATCTAAAGCCGGTGGATTATGTGGTGATCTTTGAGGAGGACACACCTTTGGAACTGATAAAAGCCATAAAGCCGGATGTTTTGGTGAAGGGTGCAGACTGGGATTTAGAACGCATAGTAGGAGCTGACTTTGTGCTTTCCTACGGCGGGAGGGTGGAAAGGATACCCTTCTCCTTTGATATATCCACCAGCAAGGTTGTTGAAAGGGTTTTGGACCTTTACTGCAAATGATATAATTTTTAACGATGCTCGTTCAAAGGTTAAAAGCTCCCTCTCAAGACAATCCTTCAAACGACACGCAGATAGGTTTCATCCTTGCGGGCAAAGACAAAAGCGAGAAATATATGTTGGAAAGCTTGACCTTTCCACAGGGTAAAGCTTACGAGCACAGAGTTTTTGCGGTAAAACATAAGAGGAGCTAACAAAGCTATGCCAAAGGATACATCCATAAAAAGCATACTTATAATAGGCTCTGGACCTATAGTTATAGGGCAAGCGGCGGAGTTTGATTATTCGGGCACACAAGCTTGCAAAGCCCTAAAGGAGGAGGGCTACAGGGTTATTTTGGTCAACTCAAACCCAGCCACCATAATGACAGACCCAAACATGGCAGACAGAACCTACATAGAGCCTTTGACCTTAGATATATTAGAAGCCATCATAAAAAAGGAAAGACCGGACGCCCTCCTGCCTACCCTTGGGGGACAGACTGCCCTAAACTTGGCAGTAAAGCTGTACGAGGAAGGTATTCTTGACCGCTACGGTGTGAGGCTCATAGGGGCAAACTATCAAGCTATAAAGAAGGGGGAAGACAGGAAGCTCTTTGCCCAGTCTATGAGAAAGATAGGGTTGAAGGTTCCAGAAAACGCAGTAGTATCATCTATAGAAGAAGCGCTCAAGGCTGTAAAAGATATAGGCTTTCCGGTAATTCTCAGACCAGCCTTTACCCTTGGTGGAACCGGTGGTTCCATTGCATACAACATAGAGGAATTCAAAGAAAAGGTAGAAATAGCCCTAAAGACCTCGCCCATTCATCAGGTGCTTTTGGACAAGTCTCTGATCGGTTGGAAGGAGTATGAGTTTGAGGTGGTAAGGGACAAAAAGGACAATGTGATCATAGTTTGCTCCATTGAAAACCTTGACCCAATGGGCGTGCATACGGGAGACTCTATAACTGTTGCACCCGCCCAAACCCTTACAGACAAGGAGTATCAGATTCTCAGAGATGCGTGCATAGAGATCATGAGGGAGATCGGAGTGGACACAGGTGGTTCCAACATCCAGTTTGCGGTGAATCCAGAAAACGGAGATTTCTATGTTATAGAAATGAACCCAAGGGTATCAAGGTCTTCCGCCTTAGCATCAAAGGCTACGGGCTTTCCTATAGCCAAGGTGGCAGCAAAGTTGGCGGTGGGCTATACCCTTGATGAGCTTAAAAACGAAATCACAAAACACACACCCGCCAGCTTTGAGCCTTCCATAGACTATGTGGTAGTCAAAATCCCACGCTTTGACTTTGCCAAATTCCCAGAGACGGACAGAACTTTAACAACCATGATGAAGTCGGTGGGTGAGGTAATGGCTATAGGTAGGACCTTCAAAGAAGCCCTTTTAAAGGCAATAAGAAGCTTGGAGATGGACAGGTATGGGCTGTATTTACCTCAGGTGCAAAAACTATCGGATGAGGAGTTAAAGAAGATGATAAGAACACCCAACCCAGACAGACTTTGGCATTTGGCAGAAGCCTTCAGAAGGGGCTGGAGTGTGGAAGAGCTTTATGAGCTCTCTCACATAGACAGATGGTTCCTGTATAACTTAAAACAGGTGGTAGATTTTGAAAGGAAGCTGGCGGAAGGAAAGATAGACGAAGAGCTTTTAAGACAGGCAAAGGAGCTTGGTTATTCGGATATAGAGATCGCAAGACTTACAGGGATCACAGAGGATCAAATAAGACAACTAAGAGAGACCTACGGAATAGTTCCCGCCTTTAAGGGGGTGGATACGTGTGCAGGAGAGTTCTTTGCCTACACGCCCTACTACTATTCCACTTACGAAAGACCCTATTACCACCTGCAGGAAGGTGTCATCCTTGATGAAGATTGAGCATAAAATTAAAACGCCATGAACCCTCAGGAAATAATTATAGCCATCCCTGCCATTATGATGGCGGTTATATTTCATGAATACGCCCACGGATGGGTTGCTTACAAAATGGGAGATAGCACCGCCAAAGAGTATGGCAGGCTTACTATAAATCCTATACCTCACATAGACCCTCTGGGGACTATTATTTTTCCGGCAATACTTCTTTTGCTGGGCTCACCTATACTCTTTGGTTGGGCAAAACCCGTTCCCATAAATCCCTTCAGGTTTAGGGACCTTAGGGTTGGCACCTTTTTTGTGTCCATTGCGGGCATTTCTATGAACTTGGCTTTAGCTTTTCTCTTTGGACTTCTCTTCAGGTTGGCCCACA
>WYEK01000022.1 GCA_009903855.1 Thermocrinis sp. | reverse complement strand
AAAGAGCTCATTGAAATTCTTACAGGAAAAAGGGAGGACCCTACCTTAAAATAAAAGCTCAATGTCCCGGAGCGTCCTCCTGATAGACAAGGAAGCTTTATTTCATAACATAAGGAGTCTTTATCAGTTTTCCGGCAAGCCCATAATAGCGGTTGTCAAATCTGATGCCTACGGCGTGGGAGTAAAGTATATTGCAAGCCTCTTGGAGTCTTTAAGGGAGGTGGAGTTTTTGGCGGTAGCATGCGTGGAGGAGGGCATTGAACTGAGGAGGTTGGGGGTAAAAAAGCCCATCCTAATCTTGGGTGGAGTGTTAAGGGGTGAGGGAAAAGCCTTGGTGGATTATAAGCTAACACCTGTTATATCCCACAGGGAACATTTGCAGGCGGTGGAGGGGCTAAAAGTTCCTTTACATCTCAAGTTTGACACGGGTATGGGAAGGCTCGGTTTTTTGGATGAGTTCGTAGAGGACCCAAGGGTAGAGGGTTTGCTAACACATCTTTCTTCTCCCGCAGACGAAGAGTTTTCCAAGAGGCAGATAGAAGTTTTTAAAAAGATCCTTGAAAGATACAAAGGAATAAAGTATGTGCACTTGGAAAGCTCGGCGGGACTGATCTATAAAGTGCCCTTTGCCACCCACATAAGGGTCGGTCTTGCCCTGTATGGAGAAAAGCCTCTGCCTAACTATCCCATTGAGTTAAAGCCAGTCCTTACCTTGAGGGCAAGGTTGATATCCGTGAAAAATCTTCCCAAGGGACATCCTATATCCTACTCAAGGAGCTATATCCTTGAAAGGGATACCTTGGTGGGTGTGGTTGCCTTTGGCTATGCAGACGGGCTCATGAAGAGCCTTTCCAACAGGGGAGTCCTTTACTACCAAGGAAAGCCCGTAAGAATACTCGGCAACATTACCATGGATATGACCATCGTGGATTTGAGCGGAACACAGCCAAAGGTAGGGGATTGGGTGGATATAGTTTGCCAAGGGCAGAGCTTTACAGATTTAGCCAAACTGGCGGGAACCATACCTTACGAGCTTATGTGCAATCTTTCAAAGAGAATAAAAAGAAGGGTCTTATAATTTTTGAATCCAACCATGCGAAGAGAACTGAGCCCTTTCATAGTAATGGACATCCTAAAGCTAGCCCAAGAAATTCCCGATGTTGTGCATTTGGAAATTGGAGAGCCAGACTTGGAGCCACCACCGGGTGTAATAGAGCGTTTAAACTGGGCTGTCTCAAAGAGGCTGTTTAACTACACTCCAAGCCTTGGGCTGTGGGAACTCAGAGAAAGGATTGCCGAACATTACAAGGACTATTACGGAGTTGATATAGACCCAAACCGGGTGGTTATTACCACCGGCACCTCCTCTGCCTTCTTGGTGGCCTACTCCATACTCTTTGACATTGGAGAGAGGGTAGCCCTCGCGGACCCCTCGTATCCATGCTATAAGAACTTTGCCCATCTTTTGGGTGTGGAGCCCGTCTTTGTGAATGTTGATGAAGGCACAAACTATCAGATCACACCAGAGCACTTGGAAGGTTTGGACATTAAGGGCGTTCATATCTCTTCTCCATCAAACCCAACGGGCACCCTCTACGATGAGGAGAACCTCAAAGCCCTGTGTGAATACTGCAGGGAAAGGAACATATACCTAATATCCGATGAGATATACCATGGGCTTGTTTATGAAGGAAAAGAGAGAACTGCCCTTGAGTTTTGGGACAGGGCTATTGTTATAAACGGCTTTTCTAAGTTTTTCTGTATGCCTGGCTTTAGGGTGGGTTGGATGATCCTACCAGAGGACCTCATAAGAAGGGCGGAGGTAGTCATGCAAAACGTTTATATATGTGCTCCTACCCTTAGCCAGTATTCCGCCCTGGGTGCCTTTGATTACGATTACCTTTCAAAGGTCAAAGAGACCTTTAAAAGACGCAGGGACCTGCTATACGAGGGCATAAAGGATATACTGCCCATAAAGGGAAAGCCCAGTGGTGCCTTTTACCTTTGGGCAGACATTAGCAAATGCTCCCAAGATGCTTACGAGTTCTGCCTTGAGGTTCTAAAGAGGGCAAAGGTAGCCCTCACACCGGGCATAGACTTTGGAAAAAACCAAACTAATCACTTTGTAAGGTTAGCTTACACTCGTAAAGAGGAAGAGCTAAAAGAGGCAATAAACAGGCTGAGGGAGTTTCTCTCATGAGCTTTCTGATGGACACTTACAAAAGGCTTCCTGTCTCTTTTGTGCGTGGAGAGAGAGTTTATCTGTACGATGAAAAGGGTAAAAGATACTTGGACTTGGTGGGTGGTGTAGCGGTGAATGTGCTGGGGCACTCGGACCCAGACCTTGTAGGGGCACTGTGTGAGCAGGCACACAAACTTTGGCACGTTTCTAACCTTTACCAGAACCCTTGGCAGGAGGAAACTGCAAAGCTATTGGTGGAGCAGTTTGGCGAGCCCGCAAAGGTCTTTTTCTGCAACAGCGGTGCAGAAGCAAACGAGGGAGCTATAAAGCTGGCAAGAAGGTACTTCTGGGAGAAGGGAGAAAAAAGATACAGAATCATAACCTTTAAGAACTCCTTTCATGGAAGGACCTTTGGGGCGATGTCTGCTACAGCCCAGGAGAAGATACATAAGGGCTTTGAACCACTGCTTGAGGGTTTTGATTATGCAGAGTTCAACGATATAAAATCTGTGGAAAGGCTTCTGAGGAAAGAAACCGCGGGCATAATGCTTGAGGTGATCCAAGGGGAAGGTGGCATAAACGAGGCGGAGGGCGAGTTTTTGGCAAAGGTGGAGGAACTCTGTAGAAGGGAGGGGCTACTTTTTATAGTGGATGAGGTTCAAACGGGCTTAGGGAGGACGGGTAAGTTCTATGGCTATCAGCACTTTGACATAAAGCCAGACATCATAACCTTGGCAAAGGGGCTTGGTGGTGGCTTTCCTATAGGCTGTGTGATTGCAAGGGAGGAGGTAGCCCAAGCCTTTAAGCCTGGAAGTCATGGTTCTACCTTTGGGGGCAATGCTTTAGCCTGCGCCTGTGCAAAGGTGGTAATAGAAAAGGTTTTAAAGCTCTTAGACCATGTGGAAGAGGTGGGAAACTACTTCAAAGAAAGGCTCAGTCCCTTTGGAAGGGTAAAGGGAAGGGGGTTAATGCTGGGGCTTGAGAGGGAAGAAAACTGCCAAGAGGTGGTTTTAAAAGCCTTAGAAAGAGGACTGCTCATAAACTGCACCGCGGAAAGGGTCCTAAGGTTTGTTCCACCTTTGATAATCCAAAAGGAACATGTGGATTTTGCCATAGAGGTGCTGAGGGAGATTTTGTGATGTTCCGGATAGGCTTTGGCTTTGATGCCCATCCCTTTGAAGAGGGCAAACCTTTAATCTTAGCGGGTGTGCGCGTAGATTTCCCGAAGGGACTAAAGGGACACTCGGACGGAGATGTAGTCCTGCACTCTATCACAGACGCACTTCTGTCTGCGATCGGAGAACAGGACATAGGACAGCTCTTTCCAGACACAGACCCAAGGTGGAAGAACGCAAGCTCTGTCATCTTTCTAAAGACCGCTTTAGAAAAATTGCACGAAAAGGGCTACCGCATAGTCAATGTGGACTGCACCTTGGTGGCAGACCAACCAAAGATCGCACCCATCAAAGAAAGGCTCATAGAGAACTTAGCCAAGCTTTTGGGTGTGGAAAGGGATCAGGTTTCCCTAAAGGGCAAAAGAAGGGAGGGGTTTTGCCAAGAGGAGGGAATAGCTTGTTTTTGTGTGGTTTTGGTGCAGAGGTATTAAGATTTTATAAGAAGTTGAAAGTAAGATGGAAGCAGTAGACCTTATAAAGGTTCATCCGCCGGTGGTTCATTTTGCCATAGCCTTGCCCGTTGCACTTTTGGTGATAGACCTTTACTACAGGTTTAAAAAAATCCAGCCAGATGGATTGCATGCCCTCATCACCTACCTGAGCGTTCTTGCGGTGGTAGGAGGTAGTGTCTCGGGCATCATAGCCCACGAGCCAATAGAAGACATTCTCCATCATGTACCGTCCTTTGAAATCCACGAGTATCTCGGTCTATCTCTGACGCCTCTCTTTTTGGCTTTGGGTGTTGTAAGGTTTTTGATGGACAAAAAACCTGTCTTTAGAAATGTTTTTACTGTTCTTTTGGTGCTTTTGGTGATCCTGCTTTTCTATCAGGGAAGTCTGGGAGGAAAAGTAGTTTATGAACATCTCATAAAGCTTTGATCTTTGCTAAAATTTTTTCATGCGTTTTGCCAAGCTTCAGGGTTCGGGCAATGACTTTGTGGTCATAGACAACAGAGATGGAAAAGTTGAAGAGTTTTTAAGGTCCTTAAACCTTGATATTAAAGAGTTTGTAAAAAGGGTTTGCGCCTTTCATACGGGGGTTGGAGCGGATGGGTTAATACTTATAGAGAACCCAGAAAACCCGGGAAACCACTTTAAGTGGCAATTTTTCAACTCGGACGGGTCTGTGGCAGAGATGTGCGGTAATGGTTCTCGGTGTGCGGTTAGGTTTGCCTTTGATGAGGGGATAGTGGGCAAAGAGGTGCGTTTTGAAACCTTGGCAGGAGTTATAAGGGCTTATGTTCTGGAAGGTGGCAAGAGAATAAAGGTCCAGCTTACACCACCCAAAGACTACAGAGAGGTCTCCTTGAGCTTGGACACACAGAGTATAAAAGGATACTTTATAAACACGGGCGTGCCACACTTTGTGGCAGTAGTAAACGACCTTGAAAAAATTGATGTGAAAAAGCTTGGCAGGGCAATAAGGTTCCATCCTGAGTTCCAACCCAAGGGCACAAACGTGAATTTTATAAAGCGGGAGGGAGAGGATGCCATAAGAATAAGGACGTACGAAAGGGGCGTGGAGGGAGAAACCTTAGCCTGTGGAACAGGTGCCACCGCCTCCGCCATAGTAGCCTACAAAAATGGCATTGTTTCAAAGAAACCAGTGCGAGTTCTAACCAAAGGTGGAGAGGTCCTCGCCCTAGACTTTGACGACGAGTTCAAGGAAGTTTTCTTAGAAGGAGGAGTTGTCAGGGTCTTTGATGGCTTTTTGAGGAGAGAACTCTTTGAATGTTAAAAAGAAGGGTCCTACTCAGGATCGTTGTATCTTTTTTAATAACCTTTTTGCCCACGGTAGCCTTTCTTTTCTTTATTTTTCAAAGAATACGTCGGGTGAGAAATTCAAAGAAGCTGTAAATCTCTTAGGAAAAAAGCTTTGGCAAGGAGGGGGCTTATAATACCCCCAAACCCCACCAAGGAGGTAATAACATGAAAAATCACCTCTATAGTTTATACCAAATGATCCTACAGTCCCTAACTTTCTACCTTGGAGTTGATCAGGAAAAGAAAAAGGCAGGCAGACCTCCAAAAGTCTCTGACCTCCAACTCTGTGCCCTGTTTATCCTATCCTATATCACAAACACTCCCGTCTTCACACTGGCTAAATCTTT
>WYEK01000129.1 GCA_009903855.1 Thermocrinis sp. | reverse complement strand
TACGCTTCTTCCACGTCTATATTTTTCAGATAAAAGACCCTTGTTATTCTCTCTTCTGCGGGGGCTATCTTTCCGACCACTTTTTGAAAATCCTTTAGGGCTGGCTCCAACCTTTTGATCCTTGCCTCCTCGTCTCTTATGTAAATAGTCCCAAGGGTTCTATCTATTACGATCTCCGCAGATGGACTTACCCTCTCCTTTAGAAAATCCACTATTTTTCTGACCTGGTCTTCTCCAAGGGCTCCCACATTGATGGTCAGTTCTCCAGCCTTTGTGATCCTATAAACCCTAGTATCCACAGGAACCGCTATAAGGCCATACTCTTTGAGAATAAGGTTAATAGCCTCCCTAATAGGCATAGGCTTATGAACAGATACGCTAACAGGTTTTTGTAGGTCTGCGCTTACATTAGGGTCAAAGATCACGTTTAACTCTGCCACCTGAGATAGAGCTTTGAGAACAGTTTCGAGTTTAGTGTTTTCAAACTTCATCTCTCGGAGTGTGGCGGCGTAGGCAAGACTCACGAAAAAGATAATGATCAATAACAATCTTCTCATTTCAGCCCCCTATATTCAATTATAATATTTTCCAAAAAATTGCAACAAAAAGTACGGAATCAAATCTATCTACTAAACCGCCATGTTCTCCAAGCAAGTTAGAAAAGTCCTTAATTCCCACCTGTCTTTTAATGAAGCTTTTGAAGAGGTCTCCCGATAAGGCGATAAGAACAAAAGGCACCGCGAGGAGTATAGGCTTATTAATAAAGTAAAAAAAGAGCATACCACCAAGCATACCGCCTGCCAAACCTTCCCAGGTTTTTTTAGGGGACAACCTAACCGCCAAGGGTCTTTTACCGAAAAGCTTACCCGCATAATAAGAGGTAGTATCCACCGTGTATGCAAAAAAGACCAACTTAATAAGTTCCCACGAACTTTGGCTTTTGACCATATACAAATATATCAGTAGAAAACCGGCGTAAATAAGCACAAACACCGCTTTCAAAAGACAGTCCAAGGACCACCTAAGGTACGCAAACAAGAAAGCAAGCATTAGAACTCCGGCGATTCCAAGCTCAAAACTAAAAACAGATAAAACAAGTACTAAAGGGGCAAGATAATAAACCTCTGAAGCTCCCAAAGCCTTTCCCAATTCCCTTGCCATACCGAAAGACAGAAGGCACAGTAAGAGTAAGAACATAGAATTTGGAAGAAAGGCAGATAGAAGGGTTACTACGCCTATGAGAAGGCCTACACCTTCCCTTCCTTTAGAGAACCGCACCGAATCTTCTCTCCCTGCAGGAAAAGTCTTCTAAGGCTTTTATGAGTTCTTCCTTTGTAAAATCGGGCCAATAAACCGGTGAAAAGTAAAATTCAGTGTAGGCAATATGCCAAAGGAGAAAGTTGGAGACTCTTTCTTCTCCGGCGGTTCTGATAAGCAAATCAGGTTCTGGAATACCCACAAGGTCTAGAAATCGGGCAAATTCTTCTTCAGTTATACTCTTTATGCCAGAGTTTAACAGTTTGTTTATTGCCCTAATTATCTCATCTCTACCTCCGTAATCTACTGCTAAGATAACCGTAAGGGATGTACAGTCCTTTGTCTCCTCTTCCGCATAATTCATAACCTTTAGGGTGCTTTTGGGAAGTCTGTCTCTCCTTCCTATAAACTTCAGTCTTATGTCTCTCTTCTTTAACTCCAGAACTTTTTTAGTTAAATAGTTCTCAAAGAGCTCAAAGAGGGCTTTTATTTCTTCCTTGGGTCTTTTCCAGTTTTCTGTGGAAAAGGTGTACAGCGTCAAAAACTCTACGCCCAGCTCCTGACATGCATAGACTATCTCTTCTGCCCTTTTTACTCCCTCATAATGTCCTGCTATCCTTGGCAGTCCTCTCTCTCTTGCCCACCTCCCATTACCATCCATTATGATCGCTACGTGCTTAGGTATTCTCAGCATTGTTCATAATTATAACCAAACTGCTCCTTTTCAGACAGCTTTGCGAGGATGTCAACTTTTGGCATCTATAGACTGGACTGGTTAATGGTCAGAACCTCAAGAAGTCTTGATACGCTTAGAAATATGAAGGCAATAATAGTAGAAAAAGCCCGTCAGGCAATATACACAACAAAGTCAAAGGGATGCACCACTGACAAGGGACTGTGGTATGTGAGTGCGGTAGGAAGGTTCTACAAGAGGTTTCTTTGGAATGCTAAGTATGAAATCGTCTATGGATAATTTGTCTCCTTTATTGTCATTTATACCATATAAAACGACAAAAAAGTTAATAAATCATATAGTTCAGACTTGATAAAAGACGAAAGATGATTTATACCAATAATCAAAACCATAAGGAGGTATAAATATGATAGAGTTTGACTACAATCTCATCACACATGTTGAAGAAATGGACAAACAACACATGAGATTGGTAGCTCTGTTAAATCATACCTACGAACTCTTAAAAGAGGGAAAAAAAAGAGGAAGCCATTGGGCTTTTCAAAAGAGAAATTCTGTTCTACGTGGAGTATCATCTGTCCGAAGAGGAAAAGTTTATGGAAAAAATAGGTTATCCTGAATTAGACCGCCATAGAAAGGCGCATGATATGTTCCGCAGAGCAATCTACGACTTAGCTCAACACATAGAAAAAGGGGACCCAAAAGCCTTTAGGGAAGCCCTATCCTACGCATGGGGTTGGCTATGCAACCACATTGCTAAAACGGACAAGAAGTATGCGATTTATGCAAAAGAGAAGGGATTGATATGATGAACGAAGAAACAAAAAAGAACTTGATAGCTATGCTCTTAGGTTTGCTGGTAGTAGCAGGGTTTATGACGGGTATTTTAGGTATGGCACTCTCCGAAAAAAAAGGGAATACTTTGTGTATAGACTAAAGAACAAAAGACATCTCCCTCTTTTTAAACCTACAAAACTGCCAGAAAAAACCAATGAGTGACGCAGGATAATTTCTGATCTTTGCTTCAAGGCTCCTTGAAGTTTTTGGCTTTATTATGACGTTACTCTTCATAGTCAAAGGGGTTGCCCCCGTGGCACGGGAGGGAAAGGACCTGTAATATTTTGACGAAGAAGAGCACTTAAAGAGGTTTTTGGAGGACCTAAGCGAATACAAAAGGCTTAGAAAACTTAACATAAAAAGCGTAGAGGATGTGTTTGTGAAGGGCTGGGAGGTTCGGAAGAGGGCGGAAATATACCTTTCTCAGTTAAAATAGTCTAAAGTGGAGCTTTCCGAAATAAAGGGCATCACCCAAAATTCAAAGGAAGTTCAGGAAGGTTGGGTTTTTGTAGCCATAAAGGGTTCCTCCACCGATGGACACAACTTTGTTCAAGAAGCCCTAAGTAGAGGTGCCAGTTTGGTATTTGTGGAGAGGGATGTAGGAATAAAAGACGAGAGGATCATAAAGGTTAAAGACACCAGAAAACTGCTTGGAGAGTTGGCCAATGAGTTCTTTGGCAGACCCTCCGAAAGGCTAAAAGTAGTGGGTATAACGGGCACCAACGGAAAGACCACAAGTAGCCATATAGTGGAGTCTGTTCTCAACGCAGGGGGTATTCCCACCGGTCTTATAGGCACCATATACTACCGCTTCAAAGACAAAATATACGAGTACGAAGGGAGAACGACGCCGGACCCTATCCAGTGGCACCGTACATTAAAGCAAATGCTAGAGGATGGAGCAGAGGCGGTAGCCTGTGAGGTTTCTTCCCATGCTCTAGACCAAAGGCGTGTCTGGAGCACGAAGTTTTTTATAACTGCCTTTACCAATCTCTCTCAGGATCATCTGGACTATCATGGCTCTATGGAAAACTACTTTCGGGCAAAGCTTAGGCTTTTTGTGGAATACTCGCAGGAGTATTCCTTAATAAACATAGACGATGAATACGGTAGGCGAATCTTGGAGGAGCTCAAAGGGAAAGCCATAACCTACGGAAGGAATGGAAATCTTAGAATAATAGACTTTGAGACATCTATTGAGGGTAGCAGGCTTACCCTTGAGTGGGAAGGCAGGACTTACAAATTTTTCTCCAATCTAAGGGGTGAATTTCAGGCTTACAACCTCAGTCTGGGCATCCTTGTGGGCTTTCTCTTTGGCTTGGATGCAGAGACAATCCAGCACGGTGTAGAAAGGGTGATCGTTCCCGGCAGGTTTGAGACCTTTTTCAAGGAAGGGAAGTTGGCAATAGTAGATTACGCCCACACGCCAGATGCCTTGGAGAAGGTTTTGATCACCGCCAGAAGACTGACAAAGGGCAAGTTATGGGTAGTCTTTGGTGCCGGTGGCAACAGGGATAAGACCAAAAGACCTTTAATGGGAAAGGTTGCGGAAAAGTGGGCAGACCTTGTGGTTATAACCTCCGACAACCCAAGGTGGGAAGAACCCGAAGCTATAATAGAGGACATTTTGAAGGGTATAGAGCAGAAGCAAAAGGTCTTTGTGCAAAAGGACAGAAAGGAAGCAATAAAGTTCGCCTTGCAGAACGCCAAAGAGGGAGATGTAGTCCTCATAGCAGGCAAAGGACACGAAGACTACCAAGAAATAAAGGGAGTAAAATATCCCTTTAAAGACCAAGATGTTGTGAAGGAGGTATTGAATGTGTGATTTGGAGAACCTGTATTACCATCTGAGAGATGAACTTTTGAGGATTTACAAGGAGGCAGAAACACCCTTTCCAAAGGTAAAGCTCACAAACCTCCAGTCCGCCAGGCTCTGCGGTCTTGCCAACTTAGCCAAGCTGATCCTCTACTTGGAAAGGGATGGATATCTGCAAATAAGCAACAAAGAGCAGAGCTTTCAGGATTGGGAAGTGCAGATAGAGGCGTCCATCCTGGATTTTATGCTTGGCTCCTGATGTATCCAAAGAAGTCTATAAGAGAACTACCCAAGGACCTGCGTCCTCGGGAAAAGCTTTCCAAGTTTGGTGCATCCACCCTATCGGATGAGGAGCTTTTGGCAGTTATCTTTGGCTCTGGCACCAAGGAAGAGGATGTTATAAGCTTGGCAAGCAAGGTAGTTAGCTTGGGATGGGAAACGCTGATGTCCATGGATGTGGAGGAGCTAAGTAGGAAGATCAAAGGTTTGGGCTTTGCTAAAGCTTGCCAACTCAAAGCAGTTATAGAGCTTGCCAAAAGGATAAACGACCCCTACGGAGACTTTAAAATCTCCAACCCGCAAGATGCCTACAATTTTGTTAAAAAAAAGGTACTCTTTGACGAAAGGAGGGAACATCTCATTGCCCTTTATCTTACACCAACTAACAAGGTGGTAGATTACGAAGTGGTTGCCATAGGCAAAATGAACGCCCTTTACGCAGAGCCAAAGGATATACTCTACACCGCGGTAAAAAAGGCATGCAGTTCTCTGATCGTCCTACACAACCATCCCAAAGGAGACGCAAGACCATCAAAGGAAGACATAGAATTTACCAAAAGACTAAGGCAAGCCTGCGAGCTGTTGGGTTTTGAACTTTTAGACCACATTATCATTAACCAAAAGGAGTTTTTCTCACTCAGAGGCAATGGACTCCTTTAGACCTCTGCCCCTTCCAAAGATTCTTCACATTTGCATAATCTCTCCTCTGGGAGATT